>JAZQSZ010000016.1:0-8016 GCA_045630365.1 Paludibacteraceae bacterium
TCCTACTTCGGTGTCTTGCACCATCATAGAGTAACTTCCGCTATGTCCTGCCTCTTTATGGGTTAAGTTAAATTTCATACCCACTTGCTCAATATTGCTCGCATACCAACTAGCAGGTTGTTCTTTTCCATCAAATTTCGCTCCGCTCCAATCCTCAAAACTTGGGTTTGGAACTTGTTGAGCAAAGGCACTAGATACGCCCAAAACAATAAAAAGAAGTGTTAAAAGGTTTTTGAAGTAATTTTTTTTCATATTTTGTGTTGTTTGTTAATATTACAATGTTAATTATTCATATTTTAAGATTTTGATAATAAAAATACCTGTACAAAATCCAAAATAGCGTACAAAATTAATATAAACTATTGAAATGAGCAAATCTTTCGCGCGCGTACGTGCGTTTTATTAAAGAATAGCACCTTTTTCCAAAAAAAATGTCAGTTTCACACTCTCTACACCAAACTCTAAACTTTCAATATGCTTTGGCATAGTTCTTGTGCAATAATTTTATATGGATGGTTTATATAAAATACTCAAACCAGAGACCAAAATTGTAGTATTTGATCTTGATGGTACGCTGTATAGCAAACGAGGAATGGTGCGACGTATGATGTGCGGCGCATTGTTGGATTGGAGAATGATGTTGATTGAAAGAAGAACGAGAAAGCAACTTATGGGGATATGGACGGGTGATAAAGAATCCTTCTACAATTTGTTTTTCAAGACTATGGCTGACGGCCATCGTTTCTCTGATAGTTATGCACGTTGGTGGTATAGTACGCGCTATATGCCATTGATGGTTAAGGTCATCAAGAAACATTGTCAATTGGCTCCATGGGTATTACCTTTTATTGGGCACTGCAAAAAGTTAGGTGTACGCCTTGTCGTTTTATCAGACTACGGACATACAATAGAAAAACTCCAAGCACTTGGCTTGGAGCAATCTCTATTCGATTGGGTCGTTTCTGCACCCGAATTAGGTGGTCTTAAACCTGCACCCCAACTCATGGCACGAGTGGCAGAACAAATGGGTGTTCAAGCTAACCAATGCCTAGTTATTGGTGATCGCGAAGATACGGATGGCGAACTGGCTCGAGCAGTAGGTGCTACATATTGGCGTTGTAATAACGAGGATCCGAAGTGACATCCTCTCCTACGAAGGTAGGCTTCTCTACTTCTTGTTCTTCATTCGTGAGTTCAATTTCGGCTAGGGTTAATCCTTCATGCTTGCCATGAAACTCATCTATTTCCCACTTCAATCCTTCTTCTGCTGCTGGAACAATCCATCGCGTTTTGTCAATGATTGTACCTTGGCATAGTAGCATTAGTTCTTTAGCTTCTTGTACATCAATCTCTTTCTCCCATTCATAGCGGGCGAAATGTCCAGCAGCAGGTTTGCCTTTAATGGTAAGAAAGGCTTTGTCATCGGTAATGCGAATACGGACAGTTCCTGTTTTTTCGCGTGAGATATATCCCTGGCAAATATGATAACGAGCCACAGCTAGTTGTTTGTAGCTATCGCTCGTTACTAGATATTTTCTTTCTATTTCCATTACTTTTTCACCTTACTAACCTTATTCACCAGATGAGCAATGCTGTGATACTCAATACCTGAATGGGTGGTCAAACCGATTTCGCATGTACGGGAGTTACTTACACCCATTATTGCACCTGCTTTCTCTACTTGTGGTTTGAGTTTGCGCAATGCCCATTCGTTGAGTTCGGGCTCTGTGAATCCCTTATCTCCAGCAAATGCGCAACAACCTATTTCTTGTGGCACGAGCACATTTTTCGCACATGCTTTTGCTACACGCACTATTGTGTCTGCCAAGCCCATTTGGCGAGTAGAGCAGGTTACATGAACCGCTACACAAGCATCCAATGGCGTGATATTTACTTCGCTCAAAACGAACTTATCGATAAACTCAGCTGGTTCGTACAAATGTAAATGTTGCATAGTATGGCGCATACGATGCAAACATGGACTCTGGTCGCACAATACTGGCCACTTGCCATATTCGCTAGCTTTGAGCAATGCCAACTCCAATTCTGCTGCCTTACGGTCTGCCTCTTGAGGCATACCCTTGCTCTCCCAAATTGTTCCACAGCACAAGTTCTCCATACCCGCAGGGAAAATCACTTCAAATCCAGCTTTGTTCAACAATTCTGTCACATCGTTCACGAGTGGTTTGTCTGGAGTACTCAAGCGTTGATTCAAACACGATGGGAAATACACTACGCGCTTATCACGCAGACCCTTTAAACCATTTACGGCTCCGTATTCCTTCGCCGTTTTGATATCTTTCTTGCTTACAGGTTTTGGCAAGGAAGGGGTCCATAATGGGATCAATCCGCCCGACATGCTGTGCATCGCCTTGCCTGTCAAAGTGGTCAGTTTGTCACCCATCACACTCTTAGCTACATGTGCTACACCTAAAATTCCCGTCAATGCGGTACCGATCGTAGACAAGTTCTTACCTGCCCAACGACCCAATATTTTGCCTGCTCCGCTCATGTCGTGTTCGCGTACAATATGTATGTACTCGCCTACATTAATCTTGATAGGACAAGATGTGGAGCATAATCCGTCACCTGCACACAAGTCGCGACCGATAGTCGCAAACTCTCTCTTGAGTTTCTTTTCTAAGGCAGCATCAACTTTGTTTCCTGCCTTCGCAGAAGCATGTAATCGTGCTAACTCGCGTTGTACTACAATACGCTGACGACTTGACAAAGCGAAGCCGCAACTCACGCAATTCACTTCGCAGAATCCGCACTCAATACAACGGTCAATCATCTCATGTACTTCTGGCAATGGTTTGATATGTTGCAAATACGAAGCAGGATCCTCGTTGAAGATGACGCCAGGGTTCATGATGTTCTCTGGGTCAAAGAGTTTCTTCACTTCGCACATCAACTCATAAGCATCATCTCCCCACTCGCGACGCACAAATGGTGCCATGTTACGACCAGTTCCGTGCTCTGCCTTCAAGCTGCCATCGTATTGATCCACCACCAAATCCACCACAGCACGCATCATATGGTCGTACTGCTCTATGGCTTGAGGACTGTCAAATCGTTGGTTCAAAATAAAGTGATAGTTACCTTCCAATGCGTGACCATAAATCACTGCATCTGGGTAATTATGCTCCTTGAATAATTGTTGCAATGCCAAGGTCGCTTCTGCTAAATGCTCAACAGGGAAAGCGATATCCTCAATCAAACAGGTTGTTCCTACTTCACGTGTACCACCTACTGCAGGGAAAATACCCGAACGCATTGCCCAGTACTTACCTGTCAATACAGGATCAGAGGTGAATTGTGCCTCTTGACACAACTTATAGGTGTCCAGTACTTTTTGTAGTACTTCGTTCTTCTTATCTAATTCCTCTTGGGTTCTTGCGTCTGTACGAATCAACACGGCGCCAGCATCTTGAGGAAGGCCTTGCAATTCTGGGAAATCCTTCTCTACGGTCTGTATAGCCTTGCGGTCAAAGAACTCTGCGGCAGACAGCATGCCTGTCGTCTTCATCTCAATAATAGCTTCGCAAGCAGATTTAGTCGTAGGGAAGAGTAGGAGGGCTGAAGATGAGTAACCGCAGATGTCGCCCGTGGTCATCGTGATAGATGAAAGGAATGCTAATGTACCCTCGCTACCTACCATCAAGTGGGCGATAATATCAAATGGATCATCGTACTCCGCAAATGGCAATATCGTTAGTCCCGTCACATTTTTTATACTATATTTGCGGCGAATTCGCTCCATCAAACTAGCATTTTTACGAGTCTTATCGCGCAATTCTTCTATTTTGCGAATAAACTTCTGATGACTCATCACAAAAGCCGCACGATTCTTCTCGTCACCCGTATCAAGCAATGTGCCATCAGGCAAAATGATACGCACAGACTTCAACGCACGATAACTATTGGCATGTGTTCCACAGCACATACCTGAAGCATTGTTCATCACAATACCGCCTACCATCGCAGACTTCAAACTAGCAGGGTCAGGAGTGAAATACTTGCCATAAGGTTTCAATATTTCATTTACTCGTTGACCTACAATACCTGGTTGCAAGGTAATGCTTTTGCCTTCATTGTGGACGGTGTATTGCTCCCACTTTTTGCCACAAACTACTAGCAGACTATCGCTTATAGCTTGTCCACTCAAACTAGTTCCTGCGGCACGAAATGTAATGTGTTTCTTCTCCTTGCGAGCGCGAGCGATGATATCCAATATGTCTTGCTCAGTCGCTGGATGCAATACTTCTTGAGGAATCAAACGGTAAAAACCAGCATCCGTTCCCCACGCCAATCGTTCAATATATTTTTTCATATAACTTTTTCGACTTTCAACTTTTAACTTTCGACTAATACAAATAGTACTTACTACTTGCTGCGCGATATGCTTCTACATCTTTGTACCAATACTCACGGATGTCTTCCCATTGATAACGCTTGCCAAACATCTCACGAATCTTGTTGGTTCCGCATACTTTATCGAACATTCCAAAACGTTTTTGGTTGCACAATTGGAACCAATCTTTCTCTGGCCATAGGCGCATCAATTCTTGTACTACCAAGAACTGAACCTCGCTCAAACGTGCTTTTTCATAGTCCAAAATATGGATTTGTACACCTTGGCATAACTCGCCTTGGAAAGTGCTGTAATATGGCTTGTAGTATATTGGTCTGAACTCCAATCCTGGCAACTCCAATGCGTTCATTGCTTCTGCCAAAGTATCTGCGCTAATCCATGGGGCGCCCATCACCTCGAATGGCAAGGTGTAACCCACACCGATACTGATATAACCGAACTCGCCAAAGATTCCAGTTACTGGGTAGAATACTGCCGATTGACCGTGAGGAACATGAGGAGAAGCGACAATCCACTCCAAACCTGTCTCGTCCCATGTCATATCTCGTTCCCAACCTTTCATCTCTACGACTGTCAATTTGCATTTGTTTTCATAATCGGTTGCATTCAAGTACAATGCCAACTCGCCTGGAGTCTGACCGTACAAATATGGAATCTTAAATTGACTCACAAAAGATATATATCCGTCTTCCACCAAACAACCCTCTATTTTCTCGCCTCCGAGTGGGTTAGGACGATCCAAAACGACCAACTCTTTGCCGTGCTCAATGCAAGCCTCCATTAACATACCCATAGTCGAAATGTATGTGTAACTACGACAACCGTTGTCTTGAATATCATACACCATGACATCAATCTCGTCCATCATCTCTTTATTTGGCTTCTTAGTTTTGCCATAGAGAGAGTACATCTTTAGACCAGTCTTTTTGTCCACTTCGTTGTCCACTACATCGCCTGCGTGCACATTACCGCGCACACCATGCTCTGGACCATACAGTGCAACCAAATTGACATTCTCTGCTTCCCAAAGAATATCAATAGTGGACTTCAGATTACTATCAACCCCCGTTGGGTTAGTAGTCAAACCCACGCGTTTACCCTCGAGCAACTTAAAACCATCTGCTCGAAGCACTTCAATACCTGTCTGTACTGTAGCTGCGCTAATAGATGCTGTGGAAATCAGCAATATGCTTAAGAAAAATCCTTTGATTGTTTTCATGTTTGTATTAGTGTTTTTTTATTAGTTACAAATTACGGTGCAAAGTTAGTAAAATTCCACGAATTACGCAAGTGTTTATATAATTTTATATAAAACTATTCTTTTTTATCCCTCATTACCCCTCATTTTCCACCTATCCTCATAGGAACTTCATAGGAATATCGCCGATATTTTGCCATAGGATTCCGCAACCCTTGCGCTACCTTTGTGCTATCCTCACTCTATCATTAGTCAAAAAAAGAGTGCTCGCTTTCACGAACACTCTTAACTTTCAACTCTTAACTCACAACTCTAAAACAAGTATCCCATCTTGATATAGAAGTTAGCCCATTTAGCATTATCTCGCTTATCCAATGCCATTGCCCAATCCACAGAGAAGACGAAGTTTTCGTTCATAGCTATTTTCAATCCCAAACCGGCTGCCATATGAGGCATATAGACTTCTGATTGGTCAATATTTCCATTTTCGTCTAATTTGAAATAATCACCTAATCCCAATTTATATTGGTCGTCATCTTTATTAAATGCGTCCAGAATTTTTTCTTTGTCCAATTCGTATGGTTGGGTAATTATGCCCAAGTCAAAGAATGGTGCCAAACCGATATAGAAGTGTTGGCGACCAATATCAAATTTCGCCACTTTAGTACGCAACTCCACATTAGCGTATGCAAAACCATTAGCCAAGATGCGGTTACGCATGATACCACGCAATGAGTTGGCGCCACCCAATCCCTCATACATCACGCGTTGGATAAAAATAGTATTGAGGTAACTGTTCATGTAGAATGGAGACTTACCTGCAATATTGTTTTGTACACCAAGTCGATACGCAAAAATCACGCGATCTTGATAAACAGGCACATAGTGTCGGAAATTGAAGTTAAATTGCAAGTGGTTATAACCCGCATCGGCTTGCTGACCATATGCTGCATTAAATGCTGCGGTATAGGTAAAGAACGCATCGGCATAAATACCTTTGGTTGGACAGGTGCGCATATTGCGACTATCATACGTCAAACCTGCACGCAAATAAGGGTGCCAACCGCCACAGGCTTCAGCTTGGTCAATCAGTCCCCATTTGATGTATTTCTCATACACTCCCTCAATATCTTCATTCATCGCCTTTTGTTCTCCTAGTGGGATATTGGGATCAAACTCATTCTTTCCGTTTAACATATCGATGTTACACTCATCAATCATATAGCCGAGCACACCCACACCAGCATTCCATTTAATGTCTTTCCAAATGGTGCCTTCTACATCAGCAGCAAAACGGAAGAGATCACGTTTGTACTTGTAGAACGCACGTGATTGATATGCATCTACATTCATTTTATCAGGATTCTTGTTCCATTTATGTAGCGATTGATTATAAATGGATTGATAGCCATTAAAACCATAGAAATCGCACATCGCATCAGGTTGATAGGTAGCATCTATTGTTAAACGATGTTTAGGAATCAAACCTTTGCTATCGAAATTGACGCGGAATATTCCATAATTCTTCGTGGTGTATGCAGCTTCGGCGTAAATAGAGTGGATATACTCAGGATATTGCGAACCGTCGCCATAGTAGTAAACATTGGCGAGTGCACCACCTTGGAAACCTAAGTCTGCGTCAAAACCCACAGATGGCAAAGCACCAAAGTTCCAACCCGTTTTAATCTTACGACCAAGTGAATCAACTTGTTGTACTTTCTCTTTCTTGGCTGCCTGCATTGACAATGTCAATAAAGCTGTAAGAGTTAACAGAATATACTTTTTCATAATCCAATATTCTTAATTCAAAATTCTTAATTCAAAATTCTTAATTCAAAATTATAACTACCCAAGTACCCACGCCAAGAGCGCGCCTAGGTATGTACCGATGGCATAACCTACCAAACCCACTACGATACCTGAAATCAGGACTTTCTTGTTCTTCATCGCACCTGCGATTGGTGGCACGAATGGAGGCGAGCATAAGAGACCTACTTGGCAAACGCAGAACAAATCGCCACTCACCTTAGCGATACGGCATAGCAACAAGTGCAAGCCTACCGAAATGCCAATAATCCATAGTACAAATCCACCTATGTACAAAGAACCGCCGTTTACACTATTGATGTCAAACATCGATGCTACGATCACGCTGAAAATCAAGATAAAAAACATACCCAACTCAAAGGTCTTTGGCAATTCGCGTATAGGTTTGAAGAATGAGGCGATGATAGAGAGAGTGGTAATAGTTAGAATAACAACCAACTCATTGAGGGTACCTGTGATGAGTAATGCCAAGCCAGCACCAACCGCAAGGAAAATGACACTCAATCCCAGTCCCTTCATCATACCAATGAAGTTCTTCTTCTCGAACATGCCGCGATAGTTTTCTACATCGGCGGTCTCAACCTGATCTTCATCCATGCGACCTTTGTGAGTTATA
>JAZQSZ010000017.1:0-3486 GCA_045630365.1 Paludibacteraceae bacterium
TATTCCAGAATTCCGTTTGCCTAATCGCATCGTGGATAAAGAAATAGAGGGATTGCGTGCATTGGGTGTTACTTTCCAGACGGATGTTATTGTGGGTAAGACATTGAGCATTGAGGATTTGCAAGCAGAGGGTTATCAAGCCGTGTTTGTAGGTAGCGGTGCGGGTTTACCACGATTTATGGGTATTCCTGGTGAGAATTTAAATGGTGTTATGTCTTGCAACGAGTATCTGACCCGTGTTAACTTGATGAATGCAGCATCAGAGACATCCGATACTCCTATCCTAAAGGCTAAGAATGTAGCAGTTATTGGCGGTGGAAATACGGCTATGGATGCGGTACGCACAGCTAAACGACTAGGTGCTGAGCGCGCTATGATTATTTACCGTCGTAGCGAAGAGGAGATGCCTGCCCGTATTGAAGAAGTACGCCATGCCAAGGAAGAAGGGATAGAGTTTATGACATTGCATAATCCTATCGAATACCACGCAGATGAGAATGGTCGTGTCAAAGAGGCTGTACTACAAGTCATGGAGCTCGGAGAACCTGACGAATCAGGTAGACGCAGTCCTGTGGCAGTAGAAGGCAAGACTGTGACTATTGCTGTGGATGAGGTAATCGTGAGTGTCGGTGTGAGTCCTAACCCACTGATTCCTGCCTCGGTAGTTGGTCTTGAGGTGTCCAAACGAGGTACGATCGTGGTGAATGAACATATGCAATCTTCTCTTCCAATGTTGTTTGCAGGTGGCGATATCGTTCGTGGAGGTGCTACGGTAATTCTCGCCATGGCGGATGGTCGCAATGCGGCTAAAGCAATGCATGAGTATTTGACTAATCAGTAATAGTATGAAGAAAATAGTAATATTGATACTAATCGCAGCGACTTGCTATGCATGTCACCAACCAGGTAAGGTTGTTAATAAAACAAGTAAAATCCATGTGGTAGATTCCACGATGGATGCTATTCAAGATACCCAGTATATCGCTTATATGGAACCTATTAGAGCGGAGTTAGAGGCCCAACTCAACGAGCCTATTGGTTACGCACCAAAGGACCTAGAGGTACATCAACCCGAGTGTACAATGCTCAATTGGGCGAGTGATGCTTTGTTTGAAATGGCCCAACAACTTTGTCCCGAACAAGTGGATATGGCTGTGGTAAATATCGGTGGTATGCGTTGCAATTGGGGCGCAGGTGATATAACCTTCCGCCATGTATTTGAACTCATGCCTTTTGACAATGAGCTCGTGGTGCTGACTATGAGTGGCAAAGAAATCTTGGCACTATGCGATGTATTTGCCCATAGTGGCGGACAAGGTGTAGCAGGTTTGCGTATGTCTGCCAGCAATGGTGCGTTGAAATCGGCTAAAATTGCAGGAAAAAACATTATGCCAGAAGCTTACTACACCGTAGCTACTAGCGATTATCTTAGTCAAGGAAACGATGGAATGACACCTCTGAAAAATCACGAGTCTATGTGGAAATCTGAGAGAAAGATTCGTGATTTGTACATTGAATATATTCAACAGGTCAAAACCGTGGAAGCGCAAGTGGATGGACGAATGGATGTTCGTATGTAATTGAAAAGAGATATGAAAAAGTTTTATTTGATATTCGCGCTTTGTAGCGCATGGGTGGCAGGTATGGCCTGCACCAATTTTCTAGTCGGTAAGGATGCCTCTGTGGACGGAAGTACCATGATCTCTTACGCGGCAGATAGTTATGCATTATATGGATTCTTGCACTATTCCCCTGCTGCGGATCACGCAGAAGGTGCAGTGCGCGAAGTGAATGATTGGGATACCGGTAAACCACTTTGCACCATTCCACAGGTGGCTCATACTTACAATGTGGTAGGTAATATGAACGAGCACCAATTGAGCATTGGCGAGACTACTTGGGGTGGTCGTCCAGAGTTGGAGATCGGCGAGGGAATCGACTATGGATCACTGATTTATATCGCATTAGAGCGTTGTAAAACTGCTCGTGAGGCGATTAAGTGTATGACAGATTTGGTTGCAGAGTATGGTTATGCAAGTAGCGGTGAGACGTTCTCTCTTGCCGACCCTAATGAGGTATGGCTCATGGAACTCATTGGTAAGGGTAAAGTGGAAAAAGGTGCGGTATGGGTAGCTACCCGCGTGCCAGATGATTGCATTGCAGCACATGCTAACCAAGCCCGTTTTACCACAATCAATTTCAAGGACAAAGAGAACTGGATGTGGAGCAAGGATGTGGTGAAGTTTGCCCGTAAGCAAGGTTATTTTTCAGGCAAGGATGAGGAGTTTAACTTCCAAGAGGCATATGCGCCATATGATTTCTCTGGTTTGTATGTATGTGAGGCACGCGTTTGGTCTTTCTTCCGTAAGTTCTCGAATGATATGGATAAATACTTCGATTTTGCATCAGGTAAGACATTCGTAGAGACCGGTGGCAAGGATGCAGGTGAGCGTATGCCACTTTATATCAAACCTAATCATAAGGTGAGCGCACAAGAGTTGAAGGATTGTATGCGCGACCAATACGAAGGTACCCCACTTGATATCACCCAAGGTCCTGATGCCGGTCCATGGAACAGCAAGTTGCGCTATGGCTCACTTGGTTTCCAATATGACTCTGTGCAATATTGGTTTGAGCGTCCTATCGCTACCCAACAAACTGGCTGGTCATTCGTGGCACAAATGCGTGGTTACGAGAGTGCGAAAGCGGGCGGTATTCTCTGGTTTGGTGTGGACGATGCAGCATCTACCGTGTATGTGCCTATGTATAGCACGATTACCAAAGTGCCAAACTGTTTTGCCGAAGGCAACGGCGATATGTACAACTATTCTCCTACTTCCGCTTGGTGGACATATAATATTGTAGCAAACTGGGCATATACCAAGTATTCCGCTATGATGCCAGACATCAAGAAAGTGCAAGCAGCATGGGAGGATAAGTTCAATAGTCAAGTGGATGTTGTGGATGCACAAGTGGCAAAAATGGACCAAGAAAAAGCCATTGAGTTCTTGACTAAGTACTCATGCACACAAGCAGAAGAGTCCACCGCTGCATGGAAAGATTTGGGTATCTACCTCTTTGTCAAGTATCTAGATGGTCAACAACGCAAAGAGCAAGACGGCGAGTTCCTTCGCAATGCCTATGGTTTACCAGAAGGACCTAACCGTGTGCCTTATCCAACCTCATTCCTTGAAAGCGTACACGAGCACATTAGTCACGAATAATTCTTAATTCAAAATTCATAATTATGAGCGTAAGCGAATTGCAACCTAAAGAGGTTTTCTCTATTTTTCATGAGATTACCCAAGTGCCTCGCCCATCTAAGCGCGAAGGCAAGATTATTGAATGGCTCAAGGCTTTTGCCGTAAAGCATAATCTAGAACATACTGTGGATGAAGCAGGTAATATCATTATGCGCAAACCTGCAACTCCTGGTTATGAGAACAAACCAGGCGTGATCCTCCAAGCGCATATGGATATGGTATG
>JAZQSZ010000018.1:0-2483 GCA_045630365.1 Paludibacteraceae bacterium
AGGTTGTGCCTCGTAGTCAAACACGGTCCAAATGTTTCCTGCATCCACAAAAGCCGCCAACTCGATGATTGACCACACTTTCGCACGGTATTCCAGATTGAGGTTCAATCGTATATCACCCGACTGATTATTCACATCAATCCAATTACCATCTCCCTTGTAACCACCTGGACCCAAGGTACGAGCCGCCCAACCACGAACACTATTCGAACCGCCTGCAAAATAGCGTTTCTCAAATGGTATCGTCTGCGAGTTGCCATAAGGTACTGCCACACCGATGTCGGTATGCCATACCAAACGATGATTAGGATGAAGTATCTGGTTATATGTCACCGACAGATCCGCTTTCGCAAACTGCGAGAATTGGGTATTCAAGAATGTGTAGTTACCCGACTCCTCATCCACTTTGAATTTCAGCGGTTTGGCGAGCAGTCGCAACAGGTTACCCGCTGTTTCGATGTTGTAGTTCACATTCACAAACGAGCGGTAAGGTTGACGAGCACGGTAGGTTGTGAAACTACCGGCATAACCCAAGCCTACGATAAAGTGGTTCTCGTAGGAGTATTTCAAAATATTCGTGGACTGCAAGAACTGTTCACGAAACTCATCACTGATCCAGGGCAGATAGACATAGCTGATGTCTAATAATCGGAACTGATGACGCAAGCCTATGCGAGCTTGATTCAAACGATAATCCAGACCTGCATTGAAAATCGAACGCTGATACTCATTTGGACGATTCTGGTAGTTGTATCCCACATCCACGGATAGGTCGATTGGAAAACGCAATTTCGCTGTTGCTTTGCCCTCTAAGGCACGACCACCATCCTCACGCCATTCGTAACTAGCACGACCATCTATCGACAACTCCTCTGCACCGCGGAAGATGTTTCTGTTCACATACCCTACTCCTGCGGCCACACCCCAGTCGCCTGCAGAATAGGTTCCTTCCAATTCGGCAGAGAAAGAGTTCAATTTGTTTCGAGACAATACGATATGACAATCTAGTTCATCCGCAGACACGGGTTCAAAACTGATGTCCACATATTTCACTGGTGCCAACTGATTCATTCTGGCGAATGCACGCTCCACTAATCGTTCGTTGTAACGACTACCTGGGCGTATTGGACAATTGCGCACCAATACTTGTTCACGCAGCAGTTTCTTACCTATCCATGTAAACTCATATCCGTTCTTCACAGAAGAGGACACCTCTTCTCCTTCGGGTATGCGGTCCAGGTCGTAGTCTATGTGAAAATGCACATTCGCTATCTTGTACTGACGGAACAACCTTTCTTTCTCTTCGGGTGTCATTTGCTCCACATAGGGTTGCAAAACCATCTTCACATCCACGCGTTGTTGCTTACCCAAACTATCCACTTCAAAACGCAGGTACTCCGCATCAAAATAGAAATATCCCCTATTGCGCATAGCGCTAGCCACACGCTGACGCTCTTGGTTCAGCAGGCCTGCATCAAACTTCTGCCCTGCGCGAACGAGCACACTGCGGTCGTTCTGTGCGATGGCGTATAGATCGGCTTGCTTCACATTAACCTTGTAACTACCGATAATGTAAGGCACACCAGCGGTCACATGGTAGGTGAGATTAATTTTGCGATCTTTCATCACCATGCTCGTGTCCACTTGAGCACGGAAGTATCCTTTGTTGTTCATCGCACGCGATAGTTGCACCACGCTGGCGTCTGCCATTTGGGGAGAGAATATCACAGGTGCTTCGCCCACTTTACGAGCGTTCTTACTGGTCCATTTGGTGGTATCGAGTGAGGCGGTGTTGTAGATACCTAGTTGCAACTTCCAAAATCCCAAAATTTCGGTATTTTGTTTTTGTTGCACATATTTCATCAGGTCAGTTCCTAGTACTTCTTTGGTATCTTCCACTTTCACTTTCACATCATTGAGCAGGTATTGCCCTTGTGGAACAAATTTCACTGCATTACACGCTGAAAGCAGGAAGACCAATGCCACCCCGATAAACCATTTTATTTCTCGCCTAGTACTCATATTTACAATAATTCGTGCAAAGGTACAACAAAAAATGCACATACGCAAGTAAAGCGAGAAATTATTTGCAAAAAAGATAGATATTTATCTATCTCATAGCCTTCGAATAACCAATTTAAAATGAAAAAGACCATCTTGTCTCGCGACAGGATGGTCTCACTATATTATTAAGCTTTAAACCCAAATCGGTCATTAGACCGTAACTCATTCCAAATATGGACATCAACATTGACTTTTTGCATGTTCTCAATCCTTTTTGGTATCTTTTTTCATCTCTTTTCAGTCGCGTAGCTTGCTATGCTCCTTCAAAGAAGACGAAAAATCTACTCAAAAATCACTTGATAACATTAGCAAAATCTAATGACCGATTTGGGTTTTTAATTTTATGTAAATTCGAACTCCGAGGATGAACAAGAGTATGAATAGCAGTGCGGTGCACCATTTATAAAACTTAGGGACAT
>JAZQSZ010000019.1:0-2994 GCA_045630365.1 Paludibacteraceae bacterium
CTCAAGTCTGTAGTTCCTGCTGATTATCCTTACACAATCCGTGTTGTGAGCGATATCCTCGAGTCTAACGGCTCATCTTCTATGGCTACTGTTTGTGCTGGTACGCTCGCCCTCATGGACGCTGGTGTACCTATCAAACCAGTTTCTGGTATTGCTATGGGTCTTATCTCTGAATGCAAGGGTACCAAATATGCTATCCTTAGCGATATCCTTGGCGACGAGGATCACCTCGGTGATATGGACTTCAAGACCACCGGTACACGCGATGGTTTGACCGCTTGCCAAATGGATATCAAGGTAGATGGTCTTAGCTACGAGATCCTTGAGAACGCTTTGGCTCAAGCACACGAGGCGCGTATGTATATCCTTGACAAGATCGTTGAGACTATGCCAGAGGCTCGTCCTGATCTCAAACCTCACGCTCCACGCATCGTAAGCTTCATCATTCCTAAAGATATGATTGGTGCTGTGATTGGTCCTGGTGGTAAGATTATCCAAGGTATCCAAGCTGAGACAGGCGCTGTGGTTTCTATCGAGGAGATCGCAGAGGGCGGTAAAGTAGAGGTTGCAAGTAACAACCAAGAGTCTATGGACGCTGCTATCGCTAAAATCAAAGCTATCGTGGCTATCCCAGAGGTTGGCGAGGTATATCAATCTACCGTGAAGTCTATCATGCCTTATGGTTGCTTCGTAGAGTTCATGCCAGGTAAAGAGGGCTTGCTCCACATCTCTGAGATCGATTGGAAGCGCTATGAGACTATGGAAGAGACGGGTATCCAAGAGGGTGATAAGATCACTATCAAACTCATGGAGGTTGACCAAAAGACTGGTAAGTTCAAACTCAGCGCTAAGGCATTGAAGGAGAAACCAGAGGGGTATGTAGAGCCAGAGCGTCCAGCTCGTGGTGATCGCGGTCCTCGTCCAGAGCGTCGTGGTCCACGCCCAGAGCGCCGCAACCCAGAGGCAGACGGCGCACGCTTGAACCGCCATTAATTAGTGAATAATTAACAATCAGTAGTTAATATTTCGTAACTATTGATTGATGTACAAATAAAAAGAAAGACTAAGCAAATCCGCTTAGTCTTTCTTTTATCTCTCCTCATAACTTATATTTTCATAGCTCACCCTGCCCAATCTTCTCTGTCGAGACTGCGATAACCGATGGCTTCGGAGATATGTACTACCTGAATAGCATCACTACCATCCAAATCGGCAATCGTGCGTGCCACCTTTAATATACGATCGTACGCGCGCGCGGAGAGTCCCATCTTGTCCATGGCATATGACAGAAGTTTATCTCCTGCGGCATCTAATACGCAATATTCACGTACCAATTTAGGTGTCATTTGTGCATTACAATGGATAGGTTTTAGTGCGGTAGAATTATACTCAGCAAAGCGATGTTGCTGTACCTCTCTGGCCTTAATCACTCGTGTACGCATCTCCTCGCTACTCTCGCCAGGTTGTGCATCTCTCAGCGTGGAGTAGGGTACTGCTTGAATATCACATTGTATATCTATACGGTCTAATAGAGGACCTGAAATACGACTTATATAGCGATGAATTTGCGCGGGAGTACATACACAAGGATGGGCTGGGTTATTTTCTCCATAATGTCCACAAGGACATGGATTCATCGCAGCAACCAACATAAACGATGCAGGATATTCCACACTCATCTTGGTTCTTGTGACGCAAATCTTTCTGTCTTCCAATGGTTGACGCATTACCTCCAACGCACTTCTTTTATACTCAGGGAGCTCATCAAGAAAGAGCACACCGTTGTGTGCTAAACTGATCTCGCCAGGATGAGGATTAGTGCCTCCACCCACCAATGCGACATCGGTTACTGTGTGGTGAGGACTGCGGAAAGGACGTTGTACAATCAATGCGCTAGACATGCCGTCGCTCTCTTTGCGGCGAGCCATGAGGCCCGAAACTGAATATATCTTGGTTGTCTCTAATGCTTCTTCCAAGTTGAGTGGGGGAAGAATGGATGGCATACGCTTCGCCATCATACTTTTACCTGCGCCTGGAGGGCCTACCATGAGCATATTGTGTCCGCCTGCGGCAGCCACTTCCATGGCGCGACGCACATTCTCTTGACCACGCACATCTGAGAAATCCAAATCTGAAGTAAAAGCATGACTAGCAAACTCTGCTGCAGTGTCCACATAAGTAGGTTCAAACACTTGTGTTTGGTTTAAGAAACGCACCACTTCCAACAGATTCTTTAGTCCATATACCTCCAATCCACTTACTACAGCCGCTTCGCGGGCATTTTGCTCGGGTAGAATGATTCCTTTGAATCCTGCTTTGCGTGCAGCCAATGCCATTGGGAGCACTCCTTGAATCGCTTGGAGTGTTCCATCTAGCGACAACTCGCCCATAATCATATACTGATCAAGAAGTGCTGTCTTCACTTCTTCTTCGGCTGTTAGCATACCAATAGCTAAAGGAAGGTCATATGCCGCACCTTCTTTCTTAATGTCTGCAGGAGCCATATTGATCGTCAAAGTGTGACGTGGTCTATTGTAACCATTGACGGTCAAGGCTGCCACAATACGCTCATGACTCTCTTTGACAGCACTATCGGGTAAGCCAACTAAGGTAAACTCAAACCCGGGTACTGCGTGTACCTCTATTGTAACAATCACTGCATCAATTCCTTGCGGTGCAGCTCCGTAGCATTTGATTAACATGGGGTGCGTGTGTTTATTGGCTGTTGGTCGAAGCTTTGGACTTTTGGTTTTTCTTCGTTATCCCTCCGTTATCCCTCCGTAGTGGTAACGGAGTGGTATCGGCTTTCTTGCGTTTCTTCCAGTTGAAATCATGCTTGAAGACAAAACCTACTCCTTGCACCGTATTGGCTTGGCGGAGTGAATATTTATCAACCGTATGAGTATATGCTTTGACACGAACTTTGCCATTCTTGGTCAAAAGGTATTCTACGTCTAAATCTCCAAAGAAAGGACGATTGCTCAAGTCATTGTA
>JAZQSZ010000020.1:0-2845 GCA_045630365.1 Paludibacteraceae bacterium
CTCTGAACGGAGAGTTACGCGGTGGTAACGCTCGAATATCTGATGGTCGGTATAGCAACAGATCTTCGCACTGCGGTCAATAAATCCCTCGTGCAACGTATGGTCAATGGCCACAAACTGAATACCTGATTCTTTGTCATCAAAGATGGCTTTTAGACGGTCTGTTTGCTTGACTTGGTCCGCTAGGATGTAGATCTTATATCCCTCGTTTATGCGTTGCTGGAGGTCGCTAATGAGTAGGTCAAAATTCTTGTTGAATGTAGGTTGTGGCAGTGTGTCAAATGGCAGTACCTCGTGGGTGTTGAAGAATGATTTTTGATTCAGTTCGAGGGTGCTAGATTGCCCAATATGATTGACTATGGTCTCTACATCAATGTCTGTGATGGTGCTAGTCATTTTGAACTTCATTAACCCAAAATCATTGCTAATCCATAGCGTTTCTTGAGGCAAATATGCTAAAATAGTGGTCGAATCCTTCTCTTCGGATTGGCTACCCACAATATCTACGCTATCTACTTTGTTTTGAGAGAGTTGTGTTTCTAATTCGAATTCACGAATACTATCTACTTCGTCTCCAAAGAAATCTATTCGCACGGGGATATCGTGTGCAAAACTATATACATCCACTATTCCTCCGCGCACAGCAAATTGTCCTGGTTCATAGACGAAATCTACTCGCTTGAAATCTAGGTTTAGTAGCATTTCGGTGAGGAGAGAGATGGGTAATTCTTCGCCTACGGCGAGGGATATTTTGTTCTTCTCCAACACGTGTGGATTAGGTACAGGTTCTGCCAATGCCTCTGGAGTAGTGAGGATGATAGGGGTTGAGTAGGATTGAGTAGGATTGTTTACAGTTGCACTATGCAATAAAGCAGTCAGCACCTCCGTTCTTTGTACGGTTAGTGCTTCGTCTGTTTTCTGTCGTCTGCGGTGTGAGCAAGGGAAAAAATAGACATCGCGTTCATCAATGAGTGTCTTGATGTCGGCGTACATGTATTGAGCTGCATCGTTGTCATCAAGGACAATTATCATAGGTTGTGCTATGCCTTTGTTTGCTAGTTGTCGATGTAAGGCAGTAAGGATGATAGATTGTGCAGATGCATATAAACCACTCAGTAGAAAGTGCTGATTGTGCTTTCTACTGAGTGGTTGGCTTAGAACATCCACCTCTGGATGCATTGCCATCAATTGTGCTAATGCATCTATTTGCATCTTTTTATTTTACTATTGCGAAGTCAATGACTTCTTGGATGTCGGTTACGTAGTGGAACTTAAGACCTTTGAGGTATTTAGCTGGGATGTCATCTACATCTTTCCGGTTCTTTTCGCAGAGGATAATATCCACAATACCAGCACGTTTGGCTGCAAGAAGTTTCTCCTTAACACCACCAATTGGCAACACCTTGCCGCGAAGCGTCATCTCGCCTGTCATGGCAATACGTTCGCACACTTTCTTACCCGTAAAAGCACTAACGATAGCCGTAGTCATGGTGATACCCGCACTAGGTCCGTCCTTAGGTGTAGCGCCCTCTGGCACGTGTACGTGCACGGATGTGGTATCGAGTTTCTTGCGAGAGATACCGAACTGCTCCGCATGTGCTTTAATGTATCCCAGAGCAATAGTAGCAGACTCCTTCATCACATCGCCAAGGTTACCTGTAAGGGTAAGAGTAGGGGTCTTGCTAGGCGAAAGAGAGGTCTCGATAAAGAGTATCTCACCACCGACTTGTGTCCAAGCCAAACCAGTGACTACGCCAATGTATTTGTTGGTCTCCCACTCATCGCGCGAATAGCGTTGCTTGCCGAGATAAGCGACGAGGTCTTCCTCAGTAACCGTCACATTATATGGCTCCTCAAGCGCAATCTTAGTGACCACCTTACGGCATACAGCAGCGATACGCTTCTCCAATCCACGCACACCCGACTCGCGCGTATAACCGTCGATAATAGCGGAGATGATGCTTTTCTTAAACTTGAGTTGAGAGGTCTTGAGTCCGTGGTTATTGAGTTCCTTAGGGATAAGGTGACGTTTGGCGATTTCCTCTTTCTCCTCTTGCAGGTAGCCCGTCATCTCGATGAGTTCCATACGGTCAAGCAATGGGCGAGGGATCGTATCCAGGGAGTTAGCAGTAGCGATAAAGAGCACCTTGCTGAGGTCGTAGTCCACGTCGAGGTAGTTGTCGTGGAAAGTGTTATTTTGCTCAGGGTCAAGCACTTCGAGCAAAGCGCTAGTAGGATCGCCCTTGTAGTCAGAGCCAATCTTATCGATCTCGTCTAGGATAAATACTGGGTTGCTGGTCTTGGCCTTGCGCAAGTTCTCAATGATACGACCTGGCATAGCGCCGATATAAGTACGGCGGTGACCGCGGATCTCAGATTCGTCGTGTAAACCACCTAGACTGATACGAGCGTACTTACGACCCAACGCCTCCGCGATAGAGCGACCGAGACTAGTCTTACCCACACCTGGAGGGCCATAAAGGCATAGGATAGGGGCGTTACATGGAGTAGTGTTGAGTAGTTTAGAGGAGGATTGAGTAGTGTTGTGTTGAGTAGCTTTGATTTTCAGCACGGAGAGGTACTCAATGATACGCTCCTTGACTTTCTCCATACCATAGTGGTCTTTGTCCAACACCTCTTGTGCATGGCGGATATCGTAGTTGTCCTCAGAGAAGTCGTTCCAAGGCAATTCGAGTAGGGTATTGAGGTAAGTCTGTTGGGTAGCATACTCTGGTGCATGGGAGTTCATGCGACGCAGTTTCTTGAGTTCTTTCTCGAAGATAGCCTGCATCTTGTCGCCCCATTTCTTTTGCTTAGACTGCTCGAGCATAGCATTAGCTTGTTG
>JAZQSZ010000021.1:0-6233 GCA_045630365.1 Paludibacteraceae bacterium
CATCACGGCTTCTGGACTATAGCGAAGCGTCAGTCCTACAATAAGTCCAAGAGTGATTTGTCCTGCAATTTTAATCCAACCATTTAGTCCATCTTTGTTCTTACGAAAAGTCTTGATGTAGTCGTCTGCAAAACCGATACAACCCAAGATGATTGTGGTTATCAGCATGAGAATCATGTAGATATTACTCAATCGTCCGAGCAAAAGACATGGGAGTAATATGGCTGCTATAATCACCACACCACCCATGGTAGGTACGCCTTTTTTTGCAACATTGAATGGGTCAATGCTGGCATCGCGTTGTGTTTCTGAGATGTTTTTACGTTGGAGAAGTTGAATAAACCAACGTCCTACCCAAATACTGATACACATAGCCAATACTCCTGCTACTACAGCACGGAAGGAAATATAACTCATCAGGCGAGCGCCTGGAAAATCGTTGAACAAACTAACTAATTGGTATAACATAATCTCTAAACACTAATTTCTAAACACTAAATTTACTCTGCGCATGCGCGAACCACCTCATGGTCGTCAAAGTGGTGCTTAACGCCTTTGATAATTTGATAATCCTCATGTCCTTTACCAGCGACAAGTACGACATCTCCTTGGCGAGCCAATGTACATGCGGTTTTGATGGCAGATGCACGATCTTCTATAATGAGTACACGATGTAACTCTTCCGCAGTTAAACCCGCTGCCATATCTTGGAGAATAGCCTGAGGTTCCTCATCGCGTGGATTATCTGATGTTAATATCAATTGTGTACTATTCTCAAATGCGATACGTGCCATGATAGGTCGTTTGCCCTTGTCTCGATTGCCACCGCAACCTACTACCGTTATTACTTGTGCTGCTTGGATTTGTTTCCCCGCATTAGCAGCAACAATCTCGTTGATGGTTTTGAGCACATTTTCTACCGCGTCTGGGGTATGTGCATAGTCGATAATGCCGGTCCAACCTTTGGTAGAGTGGATAGTCTCAAAGCGTCCATTTACGGGTTTCAGTCCGCTCAATATGCGTAGCACCTCCATAGGATCAACACCTAATGCCACACCGCAACCATATATTAGTAGTAAGTTACTCACATTGAAGCGACCTACTAGTGGCACAAACACTTCGGTGTTTACAGCCCCAATGGTGCTTTGCATACGTAATAGCATTCCATCAAAACCCTCTTCTAGGATTTTACCGCGGAAGTCAGCCATACTGCGGGTAGAATAAGTATAGATTTTAGCGCGACAGTTCTGTGTCATGACTAGTCCATTTTTGTCATCAATGTTTGTGATGGCAAAAGCATTCTTGTTGAGGTGATCAAAGAGGCATTTCTTGGTGTCGCGATAGTGGTCAAAGGTCTTGTGGTAGTCCATATGATCACGTGTAAGATTGGTGAATAATGCTCCTGCAAACTCCAATCCTGCTATGCGTTGTTGAGCGATAGCATGGCTGCTGACCTCCATAAATACGTAGGTACAACCGACTGCTACCATTTGTGCTAGCAACGCGTTGAGCGATAATGCGTCAGGGGTGGTGTGGGTAGAAGGTACAGCCTCGTCGTCGACATAATTGATGACAGTAGAGAGGAGTCCTACTTTCTCTCCCATGGTCTTGAATAGGCGGTAGAGTAGGGTGGCGGTAGTGGTTTTGCCATTAGTACCCGTTACGCCTACTAGTTGAAGCTTTTTGGATGGCTCGCCATACCAAAGGTGCGCCATTTTCCCGAGTGCTTCATCGCTACTTTTGACTAGGATATATGTTACGCCATTGCTTTGGGTAGGCATATGCTCTGCCTTGTCTATGACAATAGCGGTTGCACCTTTCTCTATACATTGTGGAATGAACGCATGCCCATCTACAGTAGTACCTACTTGTGCAACAAACACATTACCCGATGTCACACGGCGAGAATCGGACTGTATGCCAGTCACTTCTATGTTTGTGTCGCCAATTATTTGTAACACCTCTAATCTTGTGAGCAATTCTTTGAGTATCATATATTCTAGTTCTTTGTATTTAGTCTTCTTTTGCCATCATTACCAATTGCTTGTCCTCTATTCGGTATTCACTGGTGTACACCATGGTTTTTTCGGCTATCTTACGCACGACACTACCGCAATCTAATCCCGAATCATACGCACCTTTATTGCGTGGTGCATGAATAACACATATGCATGAGTAACGAGGAGCATCTGCTGGGAAATATCCTACAAAAGACATACGGTGTTTGTTGTTGAAATATTTGCCATTTTCCATGACCTGTGCTGTACCTGTCTTGCCTGCAATCTTAACGAGATCACTTTGTGCTTTGCGTTGTTTCCATTTGTTCATGGCGGCGGTACCCAAGTCATTGTCCCATACTACATCTAGTAGACTAGCGCGGATGTCTTCTAAGGTCTGTTTGCTGCACAAACAGCTTTTGATGGTTTGGGTTTTGAAAGATTCTATTGTCGTTTTTCCATCTTTGACCTCTGTTACAAGTACAGGTGAGATCATACGTCCATCATTTGCGATACCATTATAGAAAGTCAAGACCTGTAGTGGACTTAGTTCTACGGAATAACCATATGCCATGCGAGAGATGGTAACAGTATCTTTTGGGATATTGATGCGTGGTTGATGTGCACCAGGAATAATATAATCTATGCTATCGCATAGTCCCATGCGTTTGAGTTTGTTGACAAATTTCTTTGCGCTACCGTTGTAACCATCAGTAATCATTCGTGCTAAAGCGATATTACTACTCACGGCTAATGCTTGACGCAAGGTATATACGGTGTCAGCGGGATGGGCGTCACGATGTGTTGCACCATGGTAATTCCATCCGTCTTTCCATACACGCAAGGTGTCGTCAATATTGAATCTTCCATCATCCAATGCTGCCATCATGGCTATTGTCTTGAAGGTTGATCCGGGCTCCATACGAATGACCGCATGATTGGCTATCTCATAGTATTGAAGATCGCTACCTCGGTCTAGGTTACACATTGCTTTGATCTCGCCTGTTGCCACTTCCATGAGAACGACACATCCCCAATCGGCTTGTGTGTGTTCTAGTCGTGCACGTAGGTTACTCTCGCAAATATCCATTAGGTTGGCATCTAGGGTTGTATAGACATCGCATCCATGTTTCTCCTCGCGGATAGGAATATATTGCCATTGATTAGCCATGCGTTCACGAATAGCTAATCCGTCCTCTCCTTGTAGATAGTCATCAAAACGCTTTTCTAGTCCAGCATTACCTTTGCCACTCTCGGCGTAGATGCCGCCTATAGTACGACTACCTAGACTATTAAAAGGTTTGACGCGTAGGTTAAGATCCACAGCGTAGAACCCGCTTTTATACACACCACGGCGGATCAAAGGTAGTTGCTTAATCTCTTTGAGTTGTGTATAAGAAATACGCTTGGTGGTAAGTCGTATATTGCGTTCGCTGCGGGTTTTGCCTCGATATGCTTTAACGATTTTGTTGCGATATTCTTCGGGTGTTTGGTCGCCTACAATACGACTAAGACCATGGGCAATACTATCCACATATTCGTAGAACAATTTGCCTTTATTCATGTGTAGTGCCTCTACGCGTGTATCCATATGGATACTATATTGTGGTACGCTACTTGCTAATAATCGTCCCTCACAATCAAAGATATTTCCGCGTACAGCCTTGATGGTTTTGTACACGGAATCGCGATCTGCCACCATGGCTTCTAACTCGCTACGATGAACGGTTTGCAGACTGATGATACGTGCAAACACTACGCCAAAAAATAGCAATATGACGCCAAAAACAATGGCGAAGCGTAAAACGGTATGTTTAACATTCTCACTCATTGTATGCGTATGGCTGGGGTAGTACTAGGTTTAACTTTGCTCTCTTTCTCTGTGAGCATTTTGCTGATGGAAGACTGACGTGTCTTCTCCATGAGTTCGGCACTCAAACTCAATTGCACAAATTGGGCATCTTGTAATTCTTTTTGCAGTTCGCTGAGGTTACGTTGTTGCCGTTGTGCTAAATATCCGCAATGGATATATACAAAAATGAGCGCACTAATAAGTCCAATGACCTTGTATTGGCGTTTGAGCCATGCTTTGGTCAGGATATTGCCGCTCAAGATGTCTTTTAATGAAAACTTACACATAGTTATTTTGTTTAATGGTTATTTGTTTTTCTCTATTTTCTCTGCAACTCGTAGTTTTGCACTTCGTGCTCTTGGATTTTGTTCTACTTCTTCTGCGCTAGCTGTTAGTCCTTTTTCTAGGACTTTGAAAGGGGTTAGAATATTGCCGTAGAAGTCTTTTTCTATTGTGCCTTCTAAATTTCCTGAACGTAGAAAGTTCTTAACAATTCGATCTTCTAGCGAGTGGTAGGTTAGTATGGCGATTCTTCCTCCTGGTTTTAATAGGTCTTTGGCTGCGAGTAGCATCTCCCTGAGTGCTCCCATCTCGTCGTTTACCTCTATACGCAATGCCTGAAAAACTTTTGCCATATCCTTTTTAGCTGCGGCAGGTATATCCAACTCCTGAACTCCTGAACTCCTGAACTCCTGAACCTTCTTCCCTAAAACTATACTTACTAAATCCTCTGTACGTGCGATAGGGTTAGTCTCTCTCGTTTTGACAATGCGTTTGGCGAGCGGTTTGGCAGTTTTTAATTCTCCATATATATATAGTACGCGCGCGAGTTCCTCTTCTGTATAGGTGTTGAGAATATCGGCAGCGGTCTTACCACCTGTTTGGTTCATGCGCATGTCTAGTGGTGCAGAGTATCGAAAACTGAATCCTCTCTCTGGGCAATCGAAATGGTGGAACGAAACTCCCAGGTCCGCCAATAATCCATCTATCTGCTCCACGCCATAATAATCCATGAAATTACGCAGGTAGCGGAAATTACTATGCACAAACTGCCAATGCTCGTTTTGGTTAAATACTTCGGCGTTGGCACCCTCCATAGCATTGTGGTATGCGTCCATATCTTGATCGAACGAATACAACTTTCCACTTCTGAACTCCTGAACTTCTGAACCTTTCAGAACAGCCAGGGCGTCTAATATCGCCCTTGAGTGTCCGCCTCCACCAAAGGTTACATCCACATACAATCCATTGGGTTGAATGCTCAACCCTTGGATTGTCTCTCTCAGCATTGCGGGAATGTGATAAATCTCATTCATAGTAGGTTAGGTTTAATTATAGTTGGCGGGGTCCCTGACAAACCTCGCAGGTTTGTGGGGTGCCTTTAGGCTGGGATTTCATTCGTATTCTGATGCGCTCTGCCAAGTCTTTTTGTGGCATTTGTTTCTCTGCGAACGCAGTTGGGTTCCATACTGCAAAGCGGTCCAACATGCCGACAAACAATATATCTTGCTCAGCACCAATCATTTCCAGGTTTTTCTTTTGCAATAACACACGTCCTTGGCTATCCATATCCAATATTTCAGCCTCCGACATGAATTGCATCAATATCATTTGATCTTCTGGATCCCATTCGTCTAGGGCATTGCGTAGTTCGCTCACTTTCTTATGCCATACATGTTCTGGGTAGAAGATGACACACTCATTATCGGTATCTCTGCGCATTACGATATGCGTTGAACCCATCTCAGCGAGTATCTTGCGGTAATTCGCTGGGATAAACACGCGACCTTTGCCGTCCAATCGTGCCTCAATATTTCCAATAAATGTGTTCATAATTCCTGATTTTCTTGAATTCGGCTGCAAAGTTACAAAAAATATTTGATATTTCCCCACATTTCCCCACAAAAAATTTTTCAATATGTTTTTAAGTGTGTTATCAAAAAAGTTATCAACTACTTAACCATAAGATTTTCAGTATTATATGTAACTTATTAACTTTGGTGGGGAAAAGTGGTGTAAATTTCTTGCCTATAGCCTATAACCTATAGCCTCTCACCTTTCTTTGCCCTCTGTCTTCATAGGAACTTCATAGGGACTTCATAGGGACTTCATCGGAACCTGACCGAAGGACAACCGAAGGAACTCCGTTATTTCTCCGTTATCCCTCCGTGATTTTGCCGATACATTATCTTTGCAAGATTATGTATTTATTTGCCAAAACTTTTGTATATTTGCCAAAAAAGCAGTATCTTTGCACTCCAATTTGTGAAGTGATACGATATGAATGAATTTTTGCAACTAGAGGAGCAAGTTCTGCGAATGATAAAAACGGTCTATGATCCTGAGATTCCGGTTAATATTTACGAACTGGGTCTTATTTATCG
>JAZQSZ010000022.1:0-3340 GCA_045630365.1 Paludibacteraceae bacterium
AAGGGCTCGAGAAATCTTATAAATCTTATTACGCTGAACACCACCCATTACAAGGTACTCCGTAATAAATTGCAACTGCTAGCACTCGCTTTTGCTCGTCCGCTGAATCTTAAGTGAATGTGGATGTATAAAGGAAGTCAAATAGGTAGATAACCAAAAAATGATTATAGTACAAAACAAAAGATAATTTATGGGAATTTTACAACTCTTTACGCTCCTCGGAGCGCCCGGAATGTTCCTCTATGGAATGAATCTTATGTCCTCTGGACTTCAAAAAGCCGCAGGCGATAAACTGCGTAGTTTCCTGTCTGCGATGACCTCCAATCCTGCTAAAGGTGTGCTGACAGGTCTTGGCGTGACTACCGTTATTCAATCATCATCCGCCACCACAGTCATGGTGGTGAGCTTCGTGAATGCAGGTCTGCTGACCTTGGCACAAGCCATCAGCGTGATTATGGGTGCGAATATCGGTACGACCGTTACCGCATGGATGGTGGCCTTCTTGGGCTTCAAAGCCGACATTTCGCTCTTGGCGGTGCCTATGATGTTGCTCGGTTTCCTGTTCTCGAACTCAAAGAAGAACCATTCCCAAAACATTGGCGAGTTGATTGTCGGTTTCTCGCTCTTGTTCCTTGGTTTGTCGTTCATGAAGAACTCGGTACCTGACTTGCGTGAGACACCACAAGTGCTGGAGTTTGTGACCACTTGGGCAAGCCACGGATTTGGTTCGGTACTGCTGTTCTTGGCGTTTGGTACGGTCTTGACATTGGTGCTGCAATCGTCTTCTGCCACCATGGCTATCACGCTTATCATGCTCAGCATGGGTTGGATACCTTTCCACATGGCTTGTGCGATGGTGCTAGGTGAGAATATCGGCACAACCATTACTGCCAATATCGCTGCTTCGATTGGTAATACCCAAGCTAAACGCGCTGCAATGTCGCACACCATCTTCAATGTTTTTGGTGTGATTTGGGCATTGATTTTGTTTAAGCCTTTTACCGCACTCGTGGGCAAAGTGATCGAACTCTTTGGGTTGCCAAACCCTGCAGCAGAGGGTTTTGCCGTAGCGGAAGGCGATATGAGCACTAGCACCGCCGCACTCTATGGATTGAGTATGTTGCACACGATGTTTAACACTATCAATACCTTGCTTTTGATTTGGTTTGTTAAACTAATTGAGAAAGCAGTTACCTGGATTATCAAAGCACCTAAGAATCAAGAGAAAGAGACTTTCCGTCTCAAATACATCTCTGCGGGTCCTTTGGCTACACCAGAACTCTCTGTGGAGCAAGCTTTTGACGAGATTATCCATTTTGCTAAAATCTCTCGCAATGGTCTTGATTATGCAAAGCAGGCGATTGAGACTACCGATGAGAAAGTGTTCGAGGAGATGTATGGCAAACTCGTGAAATACGAGGAGATCTCCGACCGCATTGAGTACGAGATTGCTGCCTTCCTCAACGGCGTTTCAGCGGGTGAGGTGAGCGAGGCAACCTCTGTGAAAATCAAGGCGATGTATAAGATTATTGGCGAGTTGGAGTCACTGGGAGATAGTGGCGAGTCCATTGCCCGCATCCTTTCTCGTCGCAATAGCCACAATAAGAGTTTTGATGCGGATACTATTGCTAAACTTCTCAAGGTAGTGAATGCCGTAGATCAAGCGTATATCGTGATGATTGCTAACCTCGAGGCGGCACACGCGGGTGCCCTTGACCAAATCAAGAATGCGTATGACGCAGAGGAGGAGATCAATACCCTGCGCAACGATCTGCGTGAAGCGGAGATTGAGGATATTGAGAGCAATACCAAGAACTACCAAACGAGTGTCTATTACATGGATATTGTTAGCAAACTTGAAGGCATGGGCGACTTTATCATCAATGTATCGCAGTCTTTGGAGCGAGCATTTGCGGTGAAATAAAATCAAATATACAAAATCGCTACCTTTGCAATGGGCATAGGTAGCGATTTTGTTTTTGCGTCTATATTAGATAGTTACCAACTTGTTGACGATCGCATAGATGGTCAAACCTGCGGTAGAGTGGATATTCAATTTGCGCGTGATGTTTTTACGATGGGTGATGACCGTATGTACCGAAATACACAACTTATCCGCTATCTCTTTGTTGCTGAGTCCATTGACTAGTTGTATCAGTACATCGCGTTCTCGTTCGCTTAGCGCTTCGGTTTCTTGCGTTTCTACTTGATTGAGTGGGCTAGGGGACATATTCGTCAGAGCAGGACGCAGGATGTTATCCTCTATGGCACAATGGTCTGCGAAGTCTTGTTCGGTATGCCATAGGTCGCTCATTACATTGATCAACTGGTAGGTTACGGTACCATTTTGACTGATGCTTTGCGAAGGGTAGTACTTAATGATTAGACTCTTGATTTCGGTCAGTTTGTCTGTTATGCGTTGGTCGTCATGGGTGTGTTCTTCGAACATACCTGCATTCTCGTGCTCAATATGGATACGAATCTCTTCTACAAACTCGTCGTAGCAACGCAGGATGAGCATAGGGATTTTAGAACTAGGATCGGCAGGGATGAGTGCCTCAATGAGCGATCGACGCAAGTGAGGTAGACGAAAATCTAGAAAATAGGTATGTGCATTGCGCAGATATTGTTGTAGGGTAGGGATGTCAATATCTGCGGGTAAGGCTCTTTGTTTATATACCTTATAATTAATAATAGCGAGGAAGGTACCTGTGTGCACTCCATGCTTTTGGCAAGTTTCAGCAATGCTCTGTTCGCCAACTCCCATGCCTAATCCAAAACGGCTGATGACATGTATCGCATCCTCCTCGTGCGACATCAAATCGCTGATTTTATCACTACCTTTATACATACTGTTGGACTTATTTCATAAATTTGTCTGCAAAGGTATAAAAAAAAATCAAAATATCCAACTTCTACCCACAAAATAACTATTTTTAATGTTCACAGATGCTCTCTGAACACTTTATGTATCCCCAAAAATGGGTAAATCACCTTCTAGATTTTTATAGTCAAAAAAATAACACTACCTTTGCACTCGATTTTTAGATTTAGTAAACAATTTAGAATATGTCGATAAAACAAATCCTTTTTCTTCTTTTTACGGGGCTTTTGGTGTGCTCGCCCCTAATGGCTAATACAGCCACTGATGCTCACGTGGCAGGACACGTGCTTGATGCTCATACCAAGGAGCATTTACCTTTTGTCAATGTACAAATCAAAGGTACTTCACTCGGTTGCTTGACTGATGAATCAGGACACTTCTACTTGAAAAATCTTCCAGAAGGCCAACTCACCATTGTGTTTTCTATGATGGGTTATGAGACCATGGAAAAAGTCG
>JAZQSZ010000023.1:0-5494 GCA_045630365.1 Paludibacteraceae bacterium
TTTGGTCATATCAAAAAAAAGCAGTACCTTTGCACTCGCTTTCGAAAAGGAAATGTGCGGGATGTAGTTCAGCCCGGTTAGAATGCCTGCTTTGGGAGCAGGAGGTCGTGAGTTCGAATCTCGCCATCCCGACTAACCAAACAAAACCACTTGAGTTTCTCAAGTGGTTTTTTCTTTTTATTCCCCTTCCATTTGTTTATAGTTTATGGGTTATAGGTAATGGTTTATAGTTTATAGGTTATGGTTTATAGGTAAGAATAGCAGCTTAGCTGCATTTCCTCGCCTATACACCCTACACTCTCAACACTCAACTTCTCTCAACTCTCAACTCTAAACTCTAAACTCAACTCTCACCCCTGCATCTCAACCAATCGGCGATAGTAGCCATTCAGCGCCAACAACTCATCGTGTGTACCTTTCTCTACGATCTCTCCCTCGTGCAATACGCAGATCACATCTGCATTGCGAATCGTACTCAAGCGGTGTGCCACTACGATGGTGGTACGATCTTTCATCAAGTGTTCTAGTGCCTCTTGCACCAATTTCTCGGACTCTGTATCCAAAGCCGATGTAGCCTCATCTAGAATCAAGATAGGAGGATTCTTAAGTATCGCACGTGCGATGGATATACGCTGACGCTGTCCGCCACTCAAACGCGAACCACGGTCACCAATAGTGGTTTGATATTGGTCTGGCGTCGCCATAATAAAGTCATCTGCATTGGCTATTCGAGCAGCCTCGCGCACTTGCTCCATCGTCGCTTCCTCCACACCAAAAGTGATATTATTGTAGAATGTGTCATTAAACAATATCGCCTCCTGGTTCACATTACCCATCAGCGCACGCAAATCATAGGTTTTCAACTCACGAATATCTACCCCATCTATTGTGATTCGTCCGTGCTGAGGATCATAAAAACGAGGAATCAAATCTGCCATCGTGGTCTTACCACTACCTGATTGTCCGACCAAAGCCACTGTTTGACCTTTGTGAATATCCAGATGGATATGTTTTAGTATTGGGCGATCGGATTGATAAGCAAAACACACATCCTCGTATCGAATAACCGATTCAAAACCCGCTATTGTTTTGGCATCATCCTTCTCCTTAATATTGGACTCCGTATCCAAGATTCGATCGATTCGCTCCAGGGATGCCATACCGCGACGAATACCATACATCGCCTTGCTCAAATCTTTGGCAGGACCAATAATCGAATAGAATATAACGAGGTAATAGATAAATGTTGCCGCATCAATACTGGATGCATCGCCTAATATCAATAGTCCGCCAAACCACAGCAATAGCGCTATGAGCGCAGTGCCTAGGAACTCCGAAACGGGATGTGCCAAATAGTAACGACGATTGATGCGATTGAATGTAGCACGCGTCTCGTTGATCAGCACTTGAAAACGATGAATCAATTTTCGCTCTGCATTAAACGCTTTTACCACACGCAATCCGCCTAATGTCTCATCTATCTGGGTAAGAATCTCCGCATTCTGTTCTTGTCCTACGGTCGATGCACGCTTGAGCGAACGACCGATGCGACCGATCAGCAAACCTGCCACAGGCAATAGTATCAACACAAAAATCGTCAGTTGCCAAGATATGCAAAACAGGGTTATGAGATACACCAGGATCATCACCGGATCTTTAAACAGCATATCCAAAGTGGACATAATACTTGCCTCCACCTCATTCACATCATTTGTCATACGCGACATCACATCGCCCTTGCGCTCTTCGGTGAAAAATCCGATTGGCAAACTCACCACTTTCTTATACAGACGCTCGCGCAGATCGCGCAACACGCCCGTACGAATAGGTACCATATAGTAATTCGCTAACCAAGTCGTTAGACACTTCAGTCCGGTCAGCAGTACCAAACAGAGTCCCAATAGAAGCAACACATAAGATGCTCCTCTCAACTCTATCTGTGTCTGCAAATAGAAATATAGGTTGTTCTTCAATACCTCTAGCGTTTCTTGCAGTCCCGCAGCATCGTGCAAGGATATATAGGTCGCATCTGCGGTCGAAAGCCCAAAGAGCAATTGTAATACAGGAATAATCGTTGCAAACGAGAACAACGACAATATAGTAGCAAGCACATTGAATGCCATATTCAATGCCACATACCATTTGTATGGAGGTAAAAATCTACGAAGGACTGAGAACATCATTAACGAATTAGATTATACAATTTTAGGAATGTTTTAATTTACGAACATTCTCATCTACATATAGTAGCACCGCTCGGTCAAATACCTCTTTATCCACGCCTAAATCCGTTTGCATAGGTAAAACAATCAGTTTTTCAGCTAGTTTGTCTATTAGCGGTGTATGCAACATACGCATATAGTCTTTCTCTGTTGTTACAACACAAGAATAACGGGCAGCATGATCAATAATCGTCTGCATATCCTTCTTGTTGAATACATGATGATCATTAAAAGCCAACAAATGCGTCTTTGGATATTGCTCCTTGACATAAGCCATCAGCGGTTCTGGATTAGCGATACCTGCCACCAGCAATGGTGTACCTGGCAAATCGATTGCCTCATATCTGACCGATGAGTAGCATAAATGCTGATACGATGCCAACTGCAACTGATTGCTCACTATTCGGCGCTCTATTGGTTGCATCGTGCTTGGGCACTTGGTTACCACCACGGCATTCGCACGGCGACTTTCTGATGGCAAATCACGCAAACTGCCGTAAGGCAACATCTTATCGTTCACATACAGACTGTCGTATGCGGTCAGCAGAATATAAAAACCGCAACGCAAATGACGATGTTGGAAAGCGTCATCCAAGATGACACATTGCAATTTTGGGAACAATTGACGCAATCGCTTAATACCTTCCACACGGTTGGCACAAACGGCCACGGGCACATCGGGAAAATGCCTGTATATTTGCATAGGTTCATCTCCTATGGTGCGGGCGGTATCGGTAGCGCGTGCCAAACGAAAACCGCTTGTTTTTCTGCCATATCCACGCGATAGGACGGCCACATTGTATTTGCCCGACAACAGACGAAGCAAGTACTCGGTCATGGGAGTTTTACCTGTACCTCCTACAGCTAAGTTACCCACACCAATCGTGGGAATGTCCACCTCGTGCGAAGGAAGAATACGCTCATCATAAAGCACATTGCGCACCCACACAACTATACTATAGAGCCAAGATAGAGGCGTAATTATGATAGAAAACAATGATTTCAAAATCCTTAATACTTAACTCAAAATTCTTAATTACCAAATCGTTACTTCTGGCATAAGCGCCATGATACGAGGTTTGGAAGCGAACTCGCGTACCTTCATCACCAAGCGTTCCTCTGGGGTAGTAGTGTCAAACATCTTCAACATTTCTTGGATAGGATCAACCTTCTCTGGATAGGTAACCAAGTTATATTCACCCAGTTGTGCCAATTCAACTGCTTTCGCAATCGCATCGTTGATATTACCCAAGCTATCTACCAAACCAATCTCCAACGCATCTTTGCCAAGCCATACACGACCCTCGCCGATCTTCTTGATCTCATCTTGTGTCATATCACGACCAGCGGCGCAGCGACGAGTAAAGAGGTCATAGCCACGCTCTACCATGTTTTGCATAAGTGCCATCTCCTGTGGGTTCATACCCTTGGTAACGGCATTGATAGTCAATCCAGAGTGTTTGTTGGTAGAAACAGCATCCACATCCAAACCTATTTTCTCCCGAATTTTGCTGAGGTTAGGCACAGTACCAAAGATACCAATTGAACCCGTCAGTGTAGTAGGCTCCGCATAGATATAATCGGCATTGCAAGAGATATAGTAGCCACCAGATGCTGCATAATCACCCATAGAAACGACTACAGGAAGACCCTTATCTTGCAACATCTTCATCGCATGCCATATTTGTTCGCTTGCATCAGCACTACCACCAGGACTATTCACACGGAAGACTACTGCCTTTACATCATCGTCCTCGTAAATTTTCTTGATGGTTTTCAAGATTTTACCTTCTACAATACCCTCCGCACCTTGGTCCACGATAGCACCTTCCGCATAAAGGACTGCCACTTTATCTGTAGCGTCCACCTGGGTGCGCTCCACATTAGTCATCTTGCTGTTAGACAATTGTTTGTAGTTTTTGGTACCCGCATAGGTGCGCAATACGCTGTCCATCTCTTGAATATACACCAATGAGTCCACAAAATTGTATGTGAGGTATTTCTCTTGTGGTTGCAATGACATACACTCGTCTGCGTAAGCGTGCAATTGCTCTGGTGTGATTTGACGACTTTGTCCCACAGCTGCTTTCATTTCGCTCCAAATACCACCGATGTATTGCTCGGTTTGTTTGCGATCCGCCTCTGACATTGAAGTGCGGAAGTAAGGTTCTACAGCCGATTTGAAGGTACCTACTTTGAGGATTTGCATCTCCACACCAATCTTCTCAAAGAGACGAGTGTAGTACTCTTTTTGTGCGCTCAATCCGTCCCAAGTCAACGAACCAACAGGATTAAAGAAGATTCTATCTGCAACAGAAACAATGTAGTAGTTCGTTTGAGAATAGGAATCAGAATAGGCGATGATGAATTTGCCCGACTTTTTGAAATCAAGGAGTGCATCACGAAGTGCCTTGGCAGAAGCAGGTCCCGCTGCGAGTGAACCGCCTTTGAGATAGATACCCAAGACCTTGTCGTTGTCTTTCGCCAAAGCAATATTGTTGAGCAAGTCACTCAAGCCGACAGTGGTAGTGGATTGACCATACAACTCACCCATGATGGCATCCAACGGATTCTCCTCGCCCGCTTGATCGACCAAAGTACCCTTCAAATCAATACGATAGATAGTATTCTCTTTTAATGTTGTTTTTGGAGTGGACATCATATCTCCCATCATCCAACCTAATAATCCACAAACAAGGAAATACACGCCTATTCCTACGATTGTTTTACCCAGACAACCCATTTTCTTTTTTGGTTGTCCATCATTTTGTGTACAAAACAGTTTCATGTTTATTTAGTTAATAGTTAATGAATTTTAGCTAATAATTAATATCTCTCAGCGGAGCGGTCCCTCAACACTACTCAACACTACTCTACACTACTCCACACTACTCAACACTACTCAACACTACTCAACTCCTAAACAACCTAAAGGACTTCCTATGATACTTCGTCACGCCATGCGTTTTGATTGCCTCGTAGTGTGCTTTGGTGGGGTATCCCATATTTTTATTCCATCCGTACATAGGATATTCCTCATGCAATCGCAACATATATTCGTCCCTATATGTTTTAGCCAGCACGCTTGCAGCGGCTATGGATAGGTATTTGCCATCTCCTTTGACCACGGTTCGTGCGGGTATTTCCATCACTTCACCTTCGGGTATGTAGGGGCGCCATTTATTGCCATCTACGAGTATATGTTGTGGTCTGATGGTCAGTTTACTTAGGGCTCGTTGCATGCCGGTGATGGATGCTTGTAGGATATTGAT
>JAZQSZ010000024.1:0-2196 GCA_045630365.1 Paludibacteraceae bacterium
GCGACTAGTGTCATCTACGCCATAACCGCAGTCATAACTTGCGCCGATAAACTCCATTTGGCGCTCGCGCAAAGGTTCTGCTGCATGGAAAACACCCTTGCTATCGGTGGCAAACTCGTGGATGGTCACTTTGCCTTGCTCACCCTCGGTACGCTTCTGGATAATGACTTGGTGAGTCTTGAGTTTAGATTTCTTTAAGTATTGAGGATCAATGAGTTCGTACACAGAATCTGCACCCGCAACCTCAATGATTCGGTGGGGCTCAGCGCTCATAGGAGCATCGATCCAAATATTAAAATAGGTGTGTTTTTTAGCCGCTGCGGCAGGGTCCGCATCGGGTTTGACATCTGATGCACGCATACTTAGACTCTTACCTGAGAAAGCAATGCGGCAATAGACTGCGGTCCAGTCAAACGCTACATCAGTACCCTCTACTTGGGTGCGACCAACGAAAGTGAGACGAGTGTCTGTAGCAGGGATAGTTTCGGCATTAAGACGAAGAGGTGATAGGGTTAGAAGGCATACAATGCCCAAGAAAAAGATTTGTTTCATGATACGGATTTATGAATGAATAACGCTACAAAAGTACTACAATTCTCGCATATACGCAAGTAATTTTTACTAAAAGTAAACTTTTGCAATAAATATTTGCATATCTCTATTTTTTTTTGTATCTTTGCACGCTATTTGATTAAGAGAATATAAATATACAAAATCATGGATATACTACAACAAATGCTAAAACGTGCGCAAGCTAATCCTCAGCGCATCGTGTTGCCAGAAGGTGACGAGCCTCGTACACTCGAGGCAGCTAACTTGCTTTTGAAAGACAAAGTGGCTAAACTCATCCTTATTGGCGATCCTGCTGTCATTCGTCAAATGGCTCAGGAGAAGAATTATGAATACATCCTCAGTGAGGAGAGTGAACTCACCATCTTGGACCCATTGACCGATCCTAAAATGCCAGAGTATGCAAACCTCCTCTATGAACTTCGCAAAGCGAAAGGTATGACCCTTGAGCAAGCGACAGAGAAAGTCAAGGATCCTCTCTACTTGGGTTGCCTTCTTATCAAGAACGGCGATGCTGATGGTGAACTCGCAGGTGCTCGCGGTACTACAGCAGATACTATTCGTCCTGCATTCCAAATCCTTAAGACTCGTCCAGGCGTACACATTGTATCTGGTGCGTTCTTGATGTTTACTCCTGCTACTCACTTGGGTGAAGGCGGTTTCCTCGTGTTTGCAGACTGCGCGGTCAACCCATGTCCTAACGCACAAGAGTTGGCAGAAATAGCTGTGACTACAGCCGAGACCGCTAAAGCGCTTGGAGGTATAGAGCCACGCGTAGCCATGCTTAGTTTCTCTAGCAAGGGTAGTGCTAAGCACGAACTCGTGGACAAAGTAGTAGAGGCTACTCGTATCGCTCACGAGATGGCGCCAGACTTGGCACTCGATGGTGAGTTGCAATTGGATGCAGCACTCGTAGAGAGCGTAGGTGCACAAAAAGCGCCAGGTTCTGCTGTAGCAGGCAAGGCGAATGTGCTTGTCTTCCCAGACTTGCAAGCAGGTAATATCGGTTATAAGCTGGTAGAGCGTTTCTCTGGAGCAGATGCGGTAGGTCCAATCCTCCAAGGTATCGCTGCACCAGTTAACGACCTTAGTCGTGGCTGCAAGGTGCAGGACATCGTACAAATGGTGATTATCACCGCCAACCAAGCAATCGGAATGAAAGAATAATAATACCAAAAAACACAATAAACACATGAAAATCTTAGTATTGAACTGCGGAAGTAGCAGTATAAAGTATAAACTTTTTGATATGGATACCTGCTCTGTGATGGTATCAGGTGGAGTAGAGAAGATTGGTTTGCCAGACTCTTTCTTGCAAATCAAATTGGCTAACGGCGAGAAAGTGAAGATTGAGCAAACTATGCCAGAGCATACCGTAGGTATTCAATTGATCTTGAATAGCCTCGTGGATGAGAAAATCGGTTGCATCGCTTCTTTGGATGAGGTACAAGCTGTAGGTCACCGCGTAGTACACGGAGGAGAGAAATTCAACAAGTCTGTGCTTATCACTCCAGAAGTAAAAGAGATGATTGTTAAGTGCATCGAACTCGCTCCTCTTCACAACCCTGCTAACCTCAAAGGTATTGAGGCGATTGAACAAGCACTTCCTGGCGTTCCTCAAGTGGC
>JAZQSZ010000025.1:0-6808 GCA_045630365.1 Paludibacteraceae bacterium
GAGATTGCACAGAGTTGCGCGGCGCTTGGTCATGACAGCGTACACTACTGGATGCACAACAATATGATTACCATCGCGGGTAAGAAGATGGGTAAGAGTTATAACAACTTCATTACCCTCGAGCAATTCTTTGCAGGTAAGCATGAGTTGTTGGCGCAACCATTTACCCCAATGACTATCCGTTTCTTCATTCTTATGGCGCATTATCGCTCTACAGTGGACTTCTCTAACGATGCCCTCGTTGCTGCGGAGAAAGGCTTGGGTCGTTTGACCGAGGCCTACCAACGATTGATGAAGATCAAGGCGTCTGCTACCACTTCTGAACATCTGAACCCTGAACTCCTCAACTCGCTCCGTGAGCGTTGCCAAGAGGCGATGGACGATGATCTGAACTCACCAATCGTGATTTCGCATTTGTTTGATTCGGCTCGTGCTATCAATACCGTCTTCGACGGTAAGGGTACCATCTCTGAGGCAGACTTGGAGGAGTTGCGTGCCGTATGGAAGACCTATGCGATGGATATCCTAGGTTTGCAACTCGATGGAGCACAAGATGCCGGTGCTGGTATGGATGCTTACAAGGGGGCAGTGGATATGCTGCTCGAGATGCGTCTAGAGGCTAAGCGCAACAAGGATTGGGGCACCAGCGATAAGATTCGCAACGCCTTGACCGAGCTTGGTTTTACCATCAAAGATACTAAGGACGGCTTTGAGTGGAGTCTTTGATTGAAAGATAGATATGAATACTAGGAACTACATTATAGGTGCTATTATCGGTGATGTTGTAGGTTCAACTTTTGAGTTTGCCGGTAAAATCCCTAAAAAGTTTAAATTGTTCAGAAGTGCTTGCTCATTTACCGATGACACGGTGCTTACTGTAGCCATAGCCGATGCTCTATTGCACAATCGGTCGTTTGCCGATGCTATTTGCGATTGGGGAGATCGGTATGTATATGCAGGTTTTGGTGGTTCTTTTCGTGATTGGAAGAAGCGTCGCAAGAAAGATGCCACCGCAACCAATAATAGCAAAGGTAATGGTTGTGGTATGAGGGTGAGTCCTATCGGTTTCTATGCTAACTCTTTGGAAGAGGTGATGGAACTGGCAAAAGAGAGTGCGCTCTTGACGCATAACTCTCCCGAAGGTATAGTGGGTGCGCAGTCAATAGCAACCGCTGTATTTATGGCTAAAAAACAAAGTGCTAAAGAGGAGATCAAGGATTTTATAGAGGGAACTTTTGGCTATAATCTTGCTATGAGCAACGATGAAGTCCGCAGTTTCATAAACAGTTTCGATGATGCTATTTATAAGCACAGAGAGCGTGAGTGGGCTGAGAACACTTGTCCTGCAGCAATCATTGCATTCTTGAATTCTGATGGCTATGAGCAGACTATCAGAACTGCCGTATCCTATGGTGGAGATGTGGATACAATCGCTTGTATGGCAGGTGGTATAGCTGCTGCATATTATGGTGTACCCGATGATATTATCAATGCAGTTGCCTCCTATTTGCCTCAGGATATCATGGCTGTGGTGAATGAATTTGATGGTTTGAATCTTGAAAATAGAAACACACCTTCTCAGATTGATCGTTGGGCAAAGAAGGGACATGTACTGGTCTATGGTAGCGGTAAGAACTTCGTGGGAGAAACAAAGAGCGGAAGTAGTTTGCGAGACAATGAACCGATAGGCTATATCGCTAACCGTAAATTCGGTGCTAAGCATCAGTTGGAGGGTATGGCTAGTAATACCTATGCTATCCCGTCTGTAGGTGTTAGCCTAGAAGAACTAGCTGAGGGTATTGCAAGGTTTATAGGTTTTGTTAACGAGCATCCAGAATGGGTGTTCCTGGTTACGGATGTGGGCTGTTCTAAAAAGGCAGGTTTCACACCGACTGAAATTGCTCCTATGTTCAGTAGCATTGCTGATTATCCGAATGTGTTCTTGCCAAAAGAATTTCGCGAGTTTATTGCACAACAATAATGATGAAAGCATACTGCGTAGCGGGACATAATTTTCAGGTAGTGAGTAGCAATAAACAGTTGCTAGCTCGGATGACAAATTATGAACCCTTTGGCGTCAGTCAAGAACGTGGTACTGAGTTCGTATTTGTGTTGGACGTAGAACAGGAGGGTTTGCTCTCGGATGAGCAACGGGAAGTTTACCCACACGTTTTTACAGATAACTCTGAAGACGATATGCCTCGCGTGGAGGTATATCGTTCTTTGGAAAAAGAGTGGTTGATACGCATATCGCAAATAGCTACATCACCTATCTGCTGTGAACTAGTATGCGATGCCGACTTTACGCGAGGCATGCTGCATATAGACGCAGAGTGCCAAGATGTGCGTTTTTGCATAGACAATGGTCTGATGCTGATGTATGCTTTTCGTACTACTCCGCTCATGACCCTAGAGATGCATGCGGCGGTGGTGGTGAAGAGAGAGGCTATGGGCAATGGGCTTATAGGAGAGGCGAGAGGCGAGGAGGCGAAAAGGCGAGAAGGCGAGGAGGCTAAAGGATTCTTGTTCCTCGGGCATAGTGGCACAGGCAAATCGACGCACGCAAGGCAATGGTTAGCGGCCTATGATGACGCATGGTTGTTGAATGATGACAATCCTATATTGCGTGTGATGGATGATGGTCAGGTGCGTGTCTATGGCTCGCCATGGAGTGGCAAAACCCCATGCTATAAGAATATAGATGTTCCTATAGGGGCAATTGTCAAACTCAGTCAAGCACCGCAAAATAAGATTGAGAGAGTCAGTTTGCCACAGGCGTATGCCTATATCTTATCCTCTGCTTCGGGATTGAAAATGGAGCAAGCGATGGCGGATAGTATGTATGAAACCATTAAGCATATAATTACCCATACCCCATGCTATCACCTGGCGTGTTTGCCCAATACGGAGGCTGCGGAGGTGTGTTATGCAGGAATAAAAGGATAATGAAAATATTATGGAAAAAAGTAACGAGCTATTAATCCCTGAATTTGAACGTTTGATCAAACTTGGTCATATGGTGGAGTTTATCCCAAAGGGCGAGAGTATGCGTCCATTTATTGAGGGTGGACGTGACAAAGTGTTTCTTGCTCCATGTCCAGAAGTCAAAGTGGGCATAGTCGTTCTAGCCAAAGTGAACGACGCGTACGTGTTACACCGTATTTACCAGATTAGGGGTAAGAAGATTATCCTACGTGGTGATGGCAATCTAGAGGGGTATGAAGTGTGCAAGGCATCGGACATCATAGGTCGAGTAGTGCAACTCAGAAAGAAAGGTGGTAAGAGGGTGCCTATGAAAAAAGCTCGTGTATGGAGACATCTTCCTACTTGTGTGAAGAAGTTTTATCTGAAATTGTATCGTCGATATATTCAATGGGTAACGTTTTATGAGGACTAAAAAAGGATTTCGTCTCCGTGAGTTGGGCGGCGACTATATACTAATAGGCGAGAGTGCCGAATTGGTAAATTTTAACAATATCATTACTTTCAATGAGGCAGCTGCTTATCTATGGCAGAATGTGCAGGGCAGAGATTTTGATGTAGAAACCTTGACTCAATTGCTCTTGGATGAGTACGAAGTGAGTGAGGATATTGCTCGCGAGGACGCTCAAGCTACTATTGATGATTGGCAAGAGATTGGGATTGTTAGGTAGTTTAGGGTTTAGTGTTTAGTGTTTAGGGTTTAGTGTTTAGTGTTGAGAGGAGAAGAGGATATATTTTTTGCTATTCTTCGGTCGATAGTATGGGGGACATCTGCGGATGTTCCTTCTAATATTGATTGGCAGGCAGTACTGAATGTGGCGTCTCGTCAGAAGTGTTTGCATGCTCTGAGTGTATGGATGAAGGTGAATAAGATATCCACTCCGTATGACAAGCAGTTGCGGGCTAATGTGCTGATGTTGCTCGCTCGTCATGCTCGCCTCAACCAATTGGCTGTGGAGGTGATAGGTCTGCTCTCTCAGCATAATATCCCTGCTACTTTGCTCAAAGGTGCGAGTCTTGCGGGATTATACCCTGATGCCGATATGCGGGATTATGGCGATGTGGATGTGTATGTAGGAGAAGAGCATTATCATCGCGCTGCAGAGATTGTTACAGCTGCGTATCCTGATGCGCACTGGCATTCGGATATTCGTGGGGGAATACACTATATATTGGTGTTGGATGATAAGATGGATCGTGTCGTAGAACTGCACCGTGTAACGATGGAGTTTCATGATAAGAAGGCCGATGCATTGTATCAAGGATTTACGCATAAGTATCTCAGTCAACCTGATAGCATGACTCTAGGAGGTGTCGCTCTGCCTGTCCCTGCTGCGGCATATAATGCACTCTATGTGTTTATGCATGCATGGCATCACTTTGAGAGTACAGGGGTGGGTTTTCGTCAGTTAGCTGATTGGGCTTTGTGTTTGCATCAGACTTATAAGCAGTTGACGGCTGATGAGTGGCGGAATCTGTGTGATGAGATAGATGCCATTGTGACGGCATTGCGTATGAAAACAGTTTGGCAAACCTTTGGGCATATATTGGTGGAGCAGTTGCAACTGCCTTCTGTGGAGTTTCCACTCTATACGGAGGCTTATCGCCATCGAGCGAAACGTCTGCTTGGTCAGTTGCTGCGTGATGGACATGGTGGACGTACCACCCGGTTCACATGGAAGGATATCTCTTGGATGCGTTGTTTTCCTTGGGAACGTCCTAAGCGAAATCGTGGATTGCAAGTACTGTATACAGGAACGAGAATGTTATTTGAGGCATGTCAGATGGCAAAGTTGTTTCCCTCTCTGGCGTGGCATGAGTTAGTAACAAAATGGCAGTATTCTGCCAACAAATATAAATAATTGATGAGATTGAATAGAATAATACTATTGGCAATATTACTTGTGATCATGGGTGCTTGTGGCAATGGCTCTCAGCAGTCAGCAACTACCTCTCAACCCATCGTAGAAGATATCCTGGTGGCTTATCCAGGGCGCACGTTTAGTTATAAAGATAAGTTTCGTGACACCCAATCCAAACAAGAGCAAGCTGCCAAAGCTATTGGACTGAGTACTCCACCGCAAAATCGTCAACAGGCGGCTAAAATGCGTAGCCAACTCTCTTTGATTAAGACGAACGAGAATTATATCGTAGATTCCCTGACGCATTCGATACCCTATCTCGTACCTGTTGCTGCGGCAGAATTGGAGAGTATAGGCAAGGAGTTTGCTGATATCTTGCAGCGCAATAACTTGCCACACTATCGTTTCTATGTCACTAGTGTACTGCGCACGAAGGATGATGTGAAATACTTGCAGAAGAGTGGCAATGTCAATGCTACGACCAATTCCTGCCATTGCTATGGTACAACTTTTGACCTAGCGTATTACCGTTATGATAAGGTAACGCGCACGCGCGAGTATATGCACCAGGATAATATCAAATTGGTGTTGGCTCAGGTGCTTTTGAATCACCAACGTGCAGGCAAAATCTATGTCAAGTATGAGTGGAAACAAGCATGTTTCCATATCACGGTACGTGGGTAAAAATGTAGATTCTTAATAAAAAGCATATTTTATTTGTTAAAATGTGCTTTTTTTTTGGTTTGTTCAAAATATTTTTGTACCTTTGCAGCGTAAACCATTATTACTATGCAAAACGATATTCCATTGATTGATTGCCCCATTGATTATATCTTTGGTGAGGCTAGCGGCAAAGTGTTGAACGAGTATATGCGTTTTCCATGCAAGATTTTGTGTGGTGTATATGCATTTATGATCAAGGGTACAGCCCGTGCTACGGTAAATATTACCCAGTATGATTTCCACGAGAACGATTTGATTTATTTAGCACCTAATAGTTTCTTCTTGGTGCATGAGTTTAGTGAGGATGCTCAGTTGAGTTATATCATTTTCTCTTCTTCTTTCTTAGAGAAAAATGCGTATAGTCTTCGTCGTCCACGATTGGTGACTACCGATGCTTGTCAGATAGTGAACGTGACAGCAGAGCAAGCAAAAATTATCGTGAACTTCTCTCAACTGATTGATGATGCTGTCAATTGCTCGCCTAGTATGTTGAATAGTGAGCGTATGGTGCATATTTATAATTTGGTGCATTTGATGTTCCAGGATTATTTTGTGGCCAATAGTGACAATACATCTAAATCGATCGATCGTAAGACTGAGATTTACCACGAGTATAGCGAATTGGTTATGAAACATTATCACGAATGGCATCATGTATCGGATTATGCGGAAGCATTGCATATTACCGTGCCTCACCTATGTTCTACGATCAAGCAAGCTAGTCAGCGTACTGCAGGAGATTGGATTGCAGAAGCAATATTGACGGATGCCAAGGCGCAGTTGAAGTTATCTGTCACACCGATCAAGGAGATAGCTATTAGTCTAGGTTTTGAGAATGTAGCGTTCTTCAATCGTTTCTTCAAAACACATGTTGGAATGACTCCAAAGAACTATCGCAATAGTTAAAAGAAAAAAAAGATTGTCACGAATGACAATCTTTTTTTATGTTCAGGAGTTCAGGAGTTTAGGAGTTCAGGAGTTTAGGAGTTGAGGAGTTGAGGAGTTTAGGAGTTCAGGAGTGACCTTCTGAACAGCAGCTCCGCTGCTACTGAACCTACTGAACCTACTGAACCTTCTGAACAGCAGCTCCGCTGCTACTAAACTCCTACATTCCTATATGTAATCTAAAGCGAATGGTCCACCATGGGGTTGGGTCGTCTAGATGCGTTACACGGAACACGCCGTATAGTTCGCCAATGCGAAGGATATTTCCTATACCAGCACCAAGCTCTACATATGGA
>JAZQSZ010000026.1:0-16636 GCA_045630365.1 Paludibacteraceae bacterium
CAGAAGGTGGGTGCCGCTATCACAGCGCTTATTGAGCGCGGTGGTTTGATCCTCGGTATCTGTAATGGTTTCCAAGCCTTAGTTAAGAGTGGTCTCTTGCCTTATGGTAAGTTGGGTATGGTTACACCAGACTCTCCAACTTTCTTCCGCAACGATATCAACCGCCACATCTCGCAGGTGGTAACTACTACTGTTGCTACTACTGCTAGCCCATGGTTGGCAGGTATGCAAGTAGGTGATACACATACTATTGCAGTGAGTCACGGTGAGGGTAAGTTTGTGGTAAGTGAGGAGTTGGCTAAGGAACTCTTTGAGAACGGTCAAGTAGCATTCCGCTATGCTGATCCTATCACAGGTGAGGCAACGATGGAGGCACCACACAACCCTAATGGTTCTTATTATGCTATTGAGGGTATCATTTCCAAGAACGGTCAGATCCTCGGTAAGATGGGTCACACCGAACGTTGGGAGGAAGGTGTGTTCACCAACATCTCTGGCAACAAGTTGCAACCATTGTTTGACAACGCAGTCCGCTACTTCCGCAAGTTGTGAATTGTTACATCCTAATAATCTACAAAAAAGTATATTAAGGTTATGAAAAAAATCATATTGTTGTTGATGCTAATTGTAGTCTCTCATCTACATGCAGAGAATATTGATGAAGAAGCTAAAAATAGAGCATTCTATCAAATAGAGTATCGCCTTGTTACTTCATTGATTGATACTTATAAAGAGGAAAATGATGCTTTCAACTTATTTCTATTCAATGATCTTACTGTATGGAAGACATATATTTACAACAATTATACTAGTATTTATGACAATTTTGATTGGGACAACCTATACATTCAAACTTATGGGAATCAAGGGGATAGTTTAATAGTCGTATTGTACGATTTTCCCGAACCTTTTAAATCACCTCTTGCGGCATATGGCGCAGTTGTGATTAATAGAGAGGAAGTCAATTACTACACCTTTGAGTTGTGTTACACAGGAGACTATGTTTTAGGTAAAAACACATCTGATACGCATCAGAGTTTGGGTTTTTATTCAAAAAAGTCTGCTGAAGAGTTTTTGACTATCGTATGCAAGGTAGAAGATGTTGTATTACCTGCACTTCAGAAATAAACATAAGTTAGGGTAATGATATCCTTTTATTCAATTGATGATAAACATTAAATAAACACAATATTTATGGCTCAACATTATGAAGCAGCCGGCGTAAACCTCGAAGCCGGATACGAAGTAGTAAGTCGTATTAAATCACATGTAAAAAGTACCAACCGCTTTGGCTCTATGGGCAGTATCGGTTCGTTTGGTGGAATGTTTGACCTCTCAGCACTCAACATCAAAGAACCTGTTCTTGTGAGTGGAACAGATGGAGTAGGTACCAAACTCAAATTGGCCTTTGCCATGGACAAGCATGATACTATTGGTATTGACGCTGTGGCAATGTGCGTAAACGATGTATTGGCACAAGGTGCTGAACCACTTATCTTCCTCGATTACGTGGCTATCGGTCACAACATCCCAGAGAAAGTAGAGGCTATCGTGGCAGGTGTGGCAGAAGGTTGCCGCCAAGCAGGTTGCGCCCTCGTAGGTGGCGAGACAGCTGAGATGCCAGGTATGTATGGCGATGGTGAGTATGATATCGCAGGTTACACCACAGGTGTGGTAGAGAAATCTAAACTCATCGATGGTAGCAAGGTCGCAGTAGGTGATGTACTCGTAGGTATCTCTTCTTCAGGTGTACACTCCAATGGATTTAGTCTCGTACGCAAAGTTGTAAGCGATGCTGGTCTTGACCTGCATACCGTTTATCCAGAACTTAGTGCTGACAAGAAACTCGGCGAAGTGCTTTTGACTCCAACTCGTATCTATGTAAAGCAAGTGCTAGAAGTAATCAAAGAGTGCGATGTACACGGTGTGGCACATATCACCGGTGGTGGTTTTGGCGAGAATATCCCTCGTATCTTGAAAGAGGGTCAAGGTTTCAGTGTGACAGAGGGTTCATGGGAGATTCTTCCTGTATTCCAATGCCTCGAGAAATGGGGTGGTGTACCTCACCGCGAGATGTTCAATATCTTTAACATGGGTATTGGTATGGTCATCGCTATGCCTGAGGCAGACGCAGAGAAAGCTATTGCTATTCTCGCTAAATACGGAGACAAAGCGCAAGTAATCGGTAAAGTAATTGAAGGAGAGAACGAGATTATTTAAAACCAAAATTGTAGAAAATTAATCCCAAATTATCCAAAATTTCTTATTGTCTCATTGATAAAAATAATTTTTGATAATATACTACAATAATATTGTAATTTTGGGAGAGAAAGAAAATTTCTAAAAATATTAGTCTATATATGGCAAAAAGAGCATTAGTCAGTGTAAGTGACAAAACAGGATTGGTGGATTTCGTAAGCGGTTTGCAAGCTGCTGGCTGGGAAATCATCGCCACAGGAGGTACACAAAAACTCCTCGAAAATTCAGGTATCAAAACAATCGGTATTAGCGATGTAACAGGTTTTCCAGAGATCTGCGACGGACGCGTAAAAACCCTTCACCCTAAGGTACATGGTGGTCTTCTCGCACGTCGTGATGAGCCTTCTCACCTTCAAGCATTAGAGGAGAATGGTATCTCATTCATCGATCTCGTATGCGTGAATCTCTACCCATTCCGTGAGACAATCGCTAAAGAGGGCGTGAGCATGGCAGACGCTATTGAGAATATCGATATAGGTGGTCCATCTATGCTTCGTTCAGCAGCTAAGAACTACAACGATGTGACTGTTGTTTGCGATCCTGCAGACTACAACACCATTCTTGCAGAGATCAACGCTACTGGCAACACTACTGTAGAGACCCGTCTTCAACTCTCTGCTAAGGCCTACACCCACACCGCACAATACGATGCATGCATCGCTACCTACATGCGCGAGAAAGCAGGTCTGAACGAGAAACTCTTCCTCGAGTTTGATCTCAAACAAGGTCTTCGTTATGGTGAGAACCCACATCAATCTGCGAAGTTCTACGCTGCAACCAAGGCTATCCCATTCTCACTTGCTACAGGCAAACAACTCCAAGGCAAGGAGATGTCATACAACAATATCCAAGATGCTAACGCTGCCCTCAATATCGCACGCGACTTTGATGAGCCATTCTGTGTAGCACTCAAGCATATGAATCCATGTGGTGCTGCAGTAGCTGCGACCATTGAAGAGGCTTGGCAAAAAGCATACGAGGCAGATACCGTAAGTATCTACGGCGGTATTGTGATTTGCAACCGCACTATCACTAAGGAGATAGCACTCGGTATGAAGCCTATCTTCCTGGAGATCGTAATAGCTCCTGACTTCACAGAGGAGGCAATGGAGATCTTTGCAACCAAGAAGAATTTGCGCGTGATCCAAGTAGATATGACTAAGACCAACGAGGCTATCGACCAATATGTGAGCGTGAATGGCGGATTGCTCGTACAACACCTCGATACTCAAATCGAGACTATCACCCCAGAAATGTGCGCTACCAAAGTGCAAGCAGATGCTGCTACTTTGGCAGATATGCAATTCGGTTGGAACATCGTTAAGCATGTTAAGTCCAACGCTATCGTGGTGGTTAAGAATGGTCAAACACTCGGTGTAGGTGCTGGTCAAATGAACCGCGTAGGTAGTGCCGAGATCGCTATGAAGCAAGCACATGCCGCTGGCGTGACCGAAGGTCTGATCTTGGCATCTGATGGTTTCTTACCATTTGATGATACTGTAGCATTGGCTGCACAATACGGCGTAACCGCTATCGTACAACCAGGTGGTAGCATCCGCGACAACGACTGCGTAGTGAAAGCTGACGAGCTAGGCATCTGCATGCTCATGACTGGCACACGTCACTTTAAGCACTAATCAATATGTCTAAAGGAGAAATCATTATATTAGTCATTGTTTTCTTCTTGTCAATGGTAGCATGGATTATTGGCAGGCATCATGCACCTTCCCGACATTCCGATATCTGGTCTGGCGAGAACGATGATCTAGATGACGTTGATAAATAACACACAAACTCCCTTTGCTATTACGGCATGGGGAGTTTGCGTTATAATGCATTAGTGGAACTAAAAAAATCATTTTTAGGGATAAATATTTGCATATTTTAAATAAAACCAGTAATTTTGTAGCGCATTTCATTTTGTAAAAAAACACAATAAAAATAAATATTAACTTTTAAATTTTAGTCTGTATGAAGAAAATCTTTACTTTTCTCATGGCTATGGTCGTAACAATGGCTATGTATGCCGTTACACCTAATCAATTAGGCAAGAAGGTAGATCCAACTGGACGTGCTACCGAATTGGCTGATAAGAAACTCAAACACAACAAGCAAGTAGCTAAAGTGTTAGGTTTAGACAAATTGGAGCGCCAAGCTAAGCCTGCTACTAAAGTTGCTCCTGTAGCAAAAGCAACCCAAGAGGACATTACCTTGAACTATGATGCGTTTGCAGGTATGAAGTATTACGAAGATGAGGAACAATGGTGGATTGGTATGAGCTGCGATGATATCATGCGCACAGAGTATGGTCATAACTTAAACCTCGAATTTACTGCACCAGCAGCTAGTCCATGCGGTACATATACTACTAAGGATTTTGACCATGATTTTACTCATCTCACAACTCCATTTAGCTTTGGTTCTATCCACTTCTCTGACATCACAATGACTCTTTCTTTTGAAAAGATTAGTGCTAACTTGGAGCGTTACACCTTGACCGCTACTCTCGTAGGCGAAGATGGTAATACCTACACAGTAAATGCCACGCACGAGAATATCGTATCTAAAGGAAAAGTTGAGACATATATCGAAGATGCTACATTGACTCAAGAGGATTTGACTTTTGCTGTAGAAGGCAAAAATACTGATTGGGATATCAAGCTTGTAGTTGACAACTCTGATGTGATTGGTGCTTATGGCAAGAATATGATTCTTTGGGATCAAACTAAGCTTGCTTACAAAGGTACAAACCTTACTCCTCTTTCTTTCAAAGCTATTGTTAATCTGGCTACTCACACTGAGACTGGTGAATTGGCATATGTGACCGAAATCAATATGATGGGTAATGATACTATTGATTATCACATGATTCTTGCTGCTCCTCTATCTGCACCAACCGATACTGTCGAGTTGACTGCTATTGACTTGGAGGTAGATGATTCATATGCGCTATGGCTTGGTATGGTAGATTTCTATGCCAACACTCCTGAGTTCGCTATCCGTGGTGGATGGCAAGCTGAGACCGCTGAAGAGGGTACATACGAAGCAGCTATTTTCCTAGACGATGCTAATATGAATACCATCACCAGTCTCAACGCTGAGGTAACTGTAACTCTTGACCAAGATAACAACTGGGCTATAGAAGCTACTATGCTAGGCAACGACAACAAGGTTTACAATCTACACCTCACACGCACTATCCCTGAGCAAAAAGATACGGTAGTCGTATCATTCGAGACTTCTGCTCAAGCTAAATATTATCCTCATTTAGATAACGATATTCAAATCTTTAATGAGAATGAGGAATATAAATCCTCTATCAACGTAGCAGGCGTAGAGATGGGTGGCGAATTTGACGGAGAGTATATCAACTCATTCTTTAGTTATCTTGAGGCAAAAGATGGTTCTACTATCTCTATAGCTGAGATTAAGGATGGTAAACTCTACCAAGTAGGTGACACCACCAAGATAGAAGCGGACTATGTAACCTTTGAGGGTATCCTCTATCAAGTACGCTTGTGGTATGTTGCTCCAACTCCAACTCAGACAGTCAAACTTGACATCAAGGATGCAGAGTTTATTGTAGATTATGAGTACAACCAGGTGTACAACCTTGTAGGTTATACCGATGATATGCAGACTGCTTTTGTGGTAACTGTTTATGCTTCTTCTAGAGAAGATATTCCTGGTACATTCGTCAACGATGGTATGTTTGGTAAGTTTGGCGAAGGTCAATACGACTTCGATGCAAGCAATAGTTATATTGGCAAATACAATGCAGAAACTGAGTCTTACGATTTGTATTATATCCAAAAGGGTCAGTTCGCTGTTACTCTCGACGAAAATGATAATATCGCCCTCACTGCTTCTGTAATAGCCGAGGATGCTATCCAATATGATGTAACATTGAATTCTAAATACGAAGAGCCACATATTGAGTTTGACGCAGAGGAAGGTCCAGTAGATCGCGTATATGGTGCTGATGCTGAGGTTGCTATCAACGACTATTCCGCAGATTATGGACTCATATCTGTTCAAATCATTGATTCTGTAGAGGGTGACATTACTGCTTTGTATTTTTGTTACATGGAGTCTGATCCTGAGACCATTATTCCTGAGGGTACTCACGAAATCAATGATACATGGTTCGACGGTACCGTATTGGCTAGTACAGGTATGGATTTTGATGGTAATGTCATCCCTTCATACTACGCTGGCTATGTAGATGGCTGGTTGGTAGAGCCATTCTACTTCTTCCAAACTGGTACTGTGGAAGTTACTAAAAGTGCCAATAACAAATTGAGCTTCGAGATCAATGCAGCTAACTCTTGCGGTATTCCTGTACATATCGTTTATGGTACACCTGCTACTGGCCTCGAGAATATCGATGTTAATGTAGAGGATGTTAAGAAACAAATCCTTGACGGTCAACTCGTTATTATTCGTGACGGAAAAGCATACAATGCTATCGGCGCACAAGTGAAGTAAGGTAATAGGCCATAGACGAATAGACAATGAGAACAGAGAGGTTTTTCGGAATCTCTCTGTTTTTTATACATTATTTGTCGCGCGTGCTTGCGTATGTGCGAGAAATTTTGTAACTTTGCACCCGATTTATTGTGCATAAAAATATACAAACTAATTATAAATGAAAAAAGTACTAGTGATAGGTGGAGGCGGACGTGAGCATGCCATCGTGTATGCGCTCTCACGCAGTCCACAAGTAGAGAAAATCTACTGTGCACCAGGTAATGCTGGTATCGCTCAATTAGCCGAGTGTGTAGCCATCAAGGATACCGATGTAGAAGGTCTTTTGCTCTTTGCTAAGGAGACTGAAGTAGATCTTACTGTAGTAGGTCCAGAGGCTGCATTAGCTGCTGGTGTAGTAGATGCTTTCCGTGCGGAAGGCATGCCTATCTTTGGTCATACCAAAGCTGCTACTCAAATCGAGTCTAGCAAGGAGTTTGCTAAGATTATTATGGACAAATACAATGTTCCAACTGCAGGTTATCAGTCTTTCAGCGACTACGATGCTGCTCTTGACTATGTGAAAGCAGGCACTCTGCCTACTGTCCTCAAATACGATGGACTAGCAGCCGGTAAAGGTGTGGTTATTGCATCTACATTAGAAGAGGCGGATGCTGCACTTCAAGATATGCTCTGTAACGAGGCATTTGGTAAAGGTAAAGTGGTAATCGAAGATTACCTTGAAGGTCCAGAGTTCTCATTCATGTGCTTTGTCAATGGCGAGAATGTTTATCCAATGCCGCTTTCACAAGATCATAAACGCGCTTACGATAACGATGAAGGTCCTAATACTGGTGGTATGGGAGCCTATACTCCGCTACCATTCGTAACCGAAGAGGATGAGACATTTGCTCGCAAGTATGTACTCGAAGCAGTCGCTAAAGGTATGTGCCAAGAAGGATTACCTCTTACAGGTGTTCTCTATGGCGGACTTATGAAGACCGCCAATGGTGTTAAGGTTATTGAGTTCAATGCTCGCTTTGGTGATCCAGAGACAGAGGTGGTTCTTCCGTTGCTCGAATCGGATGCATACGATGTCTTCTATGGTATTGCAACAGGGCAATGGGCTATAGGCAATGGTCAATTGGCATGGAAAGAAGAAGCTACTATTGGTGTAGTACTTGCATCTAAAGGTTACCCTGGCGATTATGCGAAAGGCGCTGTTATCGAAGGAGTAGAGCTATTCGATGGTCCTGTATTCCATATGGGTACCAAAAATGACAATGGAGTCCTGAAAACCAATGGCGGACGTGTGATGATGTGTATCGCTACAGGTAAGGATATTGCAGCTGCTCGCGAGAAGGTGTACACTGAGATTGCTAAAATCAAATGCGACAATCTATTCTACCGCAAAGACATCGCTCATTGGGCATTATAACTTCTAAACTACTAAACTACTAAACTTCTAAACAAACAATGTTAATAGACGGAAAAGTAATTTCGCAATCCCTCAAGGATGCGATGAAAATAGAGGTGGACGCATTGGAGCAACAATATGGTCGTCGTCCTTGCCTCATGGTAATTATTGTAGGTAACAACCCTGCTAGTCGCTCTTATGTACGCGGCAAAATTAAAGCAACAGAGTATTGTGGATTTGATGGTCATCTAGTCGAACTTCCAGAAGACTGCACCGAAGAGGCACTCCTCGCTGAGATTGAGCGCCTTAACAACGATCCTGCTGTGGATGGTATTCTCGTGCAATTACCATTGCCAAAGCATATCTCTGAGGATAAAGTGATCGCTACAATCTCTTCTGAGAAAGATGTGGACGGTTTCCACCCAGAGAATGTGGCACGCCTTTGGCTCAACCAACATTGTATCCTACCATGTACTCCAAAGGGTATCATTGAACTCCTTGACCAAGCAGGCGTGGAGATTGCAGGTAAGAAAGCGGTGGTTATCGGTCGTAGCAATATCGTAGGTAAGCCAGTATCTAAACTCCTTTTGGATCGCAATGCTACCGTTACTATCGCACACAGCCGTACCAAAGATTTGGCTGCCGTTTGTCGCGAGGCTGACATTTTGGTAGCAGCAGTAGGTCGCGCAGAAATGGTGACCGCAGAGTATGTTAAGCCAGGTGCAGCTGTTATTGATGTGGGTATCAACCGCACAGAGGAAGGCAAACTTGTAGGCGATGTGGATTTTGCTTCTGTAGAGCCAGTAGCAGGTGCTATTACTCCTGTTCCAGGTGGAGTAGGACCTATGACTATCACTATGCTTATGCGTAACACCATTGAGTGCTTCCTCAATCGTATGAATAACCAATAATTAGCAATATATGGAATCAGAAGGGTCTATACCTTTATTATTAGTATATCTTTTTATCGCTTTAGGCGTATCGTTTTTGTGTAGTCTGCTGGAGTCCGTGTTGATGTCCACCACCTTGTCATATATCAACCTTCGAGAGGAGGAGGGATATAAACTTGCCAAGGTGATGAAGAAATTCAAGACGGATACAGAGCGTCCATTGGCCGCCATCCTATCACTCAATACCATTGCCAACACCGTAGGTGCTTCTGGCGTGGGTCTGCAAGCGACCTTAGTTTTTGGTAGTGCATGGTTTGGCGTTGCGAGTGGCGTTATGACAGTGTTAATATTGGTATTCTCAGAGATAATCCCTAAAACCATTGGTACAACCTACTGGAAACACTTGATGGGTTTTGCTGCCTCATTAATTCGTGTTCTAGTTTGGGTGTTGTATCCTGTCGTAAAAATTATTGAGTATATCACTCGTCTTTTCCCTGAACCAGACGAAGCTGCTGTCAGTCGCGAAGAGGTGATTGCTATGGCTAATGTGGGCGAAGAAGAAGGTGTTATTGAGGAGGATGAGAACAAGATTATTCGCAATGTCATGCGTCTCAACGAGGTTAAAGCATATGAGATTATGACTCCTCGCGTGGTGGCAGCTATCGCGCCAGAGAAAATGACCCTCCGCGAGTATTACGATAGCGATGCGTATGATCATTTCTCTCGTATTCCTGTCTATGCCGATTCGCCAGAGTTCATCACGGGCTATGTGCTCCGTGGCGATGCATTGGAGGAACTCACTGAGGATCAGTTCCAAAAGACCCTTGGAGAGATCAAACGCTCGCTCCTGTATTTCAACGAGGAGATGAATGTCAGCGACATCTTCGACGCTATGCTCAAAGAGAAATCACAGATTGGTGTAGTGATTGATGAGTATGGTTGCTTGCAAGGTATCATCACCTTTGAGGATGTTATTGAGACTATCTTCGGCCTAGAGATTATAGATGAGATGGATGTCGTGACCGACATGCAGCAATACGCTCGCGAGCGTTGGCAACTCCGTCAAAAACGCTTCAAACCAGTGGTCATGCGCAGCGAGGAAGTTAAAGAAAACAACGAGGAAGTAGAGTAGTACTACACTCTGTCTTTCCCGTTATCACACCGTTACCACTACGGAGGGATAACGGAGGGATAACGAAGGAATAATATAAATAAAAGCAAACTAAAATCATACAACCATATGAAAACTAACTACTTGAAATCCAGACACATTGGATTGAACGAAACGGAGCAACAACACATGCTCGAAACTATTGGTGTAAACACTATCGATGAACTGATTGCACAAACGATGCCGTCAGATATCCTTTTAGAGGAGCCATTAGACCTCGATGAGCCACTCACCGAGCAAGAGCACCTATCTACTATGCACCAAATGGCAGCTAAAAACCAACTTTATCGTTCATACATCGGTCGTGGATGGTATGGTAGTATCACTCCAGCTGTTATTCAGCGCAATATCCTTGAGAATCCTGTATGGTACACATCATACACTCCATACCAAGCAGAGATCAGTCAAGGTCGTTTGGAGGCATTGTTCGTATATCAAACTATGATTAGCGATCTCACTGGTTTGCCTCTTGCTAACTGTTCACTGCTCGATGAAGCGACTGCTGCTGCCGAGGCTGTGACTATGATGCGTAACCTCCGTTCACGCGATATGGTGAAAGCGGGCGTTAATAAAGTATTGGTGGACAAGAAGATTTTTGAGAATACCTTATCTGTAATGCGCACGCGCGCGGTAGGACAAGGCATTGAACTCGTGATGGTCAACTACGAACAAGTAACTGCTGAATGGCTTGCTGCTAATGGTCCATTCTTTGGTGCTATCGTACAATGGCCTAATGCCGATGGTGCTATTGAAGACTATACAACCTTTATTGATGACTGCCACAATGCAGGTATGAAAGTGAGCGTGATTGCCGATCTTATGGCATTGGCTCTGCTCAAACCACTAGATGCTGACATCATGTGTGGTACTGCTCAACGCATGGGCTTGCCTCTTGGTTATGGTGGTCCTACCGCTGGCTATATGGCTACTCGTGAGGAATATAAACGCGATATGCCAGGTCGTATCATTGGTTTGAGTAAGGATACACACGATAAACCTGCTTACCGTCTTGCGCTTCAAACACGCGAGCAGCACATCAAACGCGAGAAAGCAACCTCTAACATCTGTACAGCCGAAGCATTATCTGCTATTATGGTAGGTATGTATGGTGTATATCATGGTGCCGAGGGTATCCGCGAGATTGCTGAGGGTATTCATGGCAAAACTGTTTACCTCAACGAGATGCTTCAGGCATACGGTTATGAGCAAGAGAATACCGAATTCTTTGATACATTGAAGATTGTCCCCGTTGACACTACGGTTGAACGTATTTTCCAAGAGGCAGAAGAGCGTGGCATTAACCTATACTATAATGAAGAGGGTTGGGTAGGACTCTCACTCGATGAGACTGTTACTGTGGATGATATGAATGATATCATCGACCTCTTTGCAGCTGCTAGCAACAACCTCGCTCAATACGAAGAGACTGAAGAAGCGTTCCAAGGTTTGTGGGCTATTAATGAGGAGAGTGTACGTGAGGTGGACTATTTACAAGAGGAGACATTCAAGAAGTACCATACAGAGACCGAGATGATGCGTTATCTCAAACGCCTTGAGCGCAAAGATATCTCTTTGACCCATAGCATGATTCCTCTTGGCTCTTGCACCATGAAACTCAATCCTGCTGCCGCTATGATCCCTGTGACATATCCTGGATTTATGGGCATTCACCCATTGGCTCCAGTAGAGCAAGTGGTTGGTTATAGAGAGATGCTTGAAGAACTTGAGCAACAACTCGCTACTATCACAGGTTTTGCAGCATGCAACCTCCAACCTACATCGGGTGCGGCTGGTGAGTATGCGGGTCTTGTGACTATCCGTGAATACCTTAACCAACAAGGTCAAGGTCATCGCAATATCCTACTTATTCCTGCTTCTGCACACGGTACCAACCCAGCATCTTGTGCACAAGCGGGTATGATTCCTGTTGTAGTGAAGTGCGACGAGAATGGTAATACAGATCTCAACGATTGGCGCGAGAAAGCCGAGCAAAATAAAGACAACCTCGCAGGTTGTATGATTACCTATCCATCTACCCACGGTATCTTCGAGATGGCTATCCGTGAGATGTGCCAAATCGTACATGATTGTGGTGGACAAGTCTATATGGATGGTGCGAATATGAATGCACAAATTGGTTATACCAATCCTGGTGTGATCGGTGCCGATGTTTGTCACCTCAATCTCCATAAGTCATTTGCTAGTCCTCACGGAGGTGGTGGTCCTGGTGTAGGAGCTATCTGCTGCGCAGAGCACCTTATACCTGCACTTCCTACATGTGACGCTAACCGTGTGTCTAGTGCACTCTATGGCAATGCCAATATGGCGGTTATCTCTTATGGTTATATCCGAATGATGGGCGAGGAAGGATTGCGCGAATCAACGGCTGCTGCTATCCTCTCTGCCAACTATATGGCTGCAAAACTCAAGGATGCATACGGCATCGTTTACACGGGTGTGACAGGTAGAGTAGGTCACGAGTTGATTCTTGACTGCCGTCAATTCCACTCTATAGGTATTACAGAGTCTGATATTGCGAAACGACTCATGGACTTTGGTTATCACGCACCAACCCTCTCTTTCCCTGTGCACGGAACACTTATGATTGAGCCTACAGAGAGTGAATCTTTGTGCGAAGTAGATAAGTTTATTGATGCACTGCTGGTTATTCGCAAGGAGATTGCAGAGGTGGAGAATGGTGAAGTAGATGCAAAGGAGAATGTTCTTGTAAATTCGCCACACGCTGAGTATGAGGTAGTTGCGGACGAATGGAATCACGCTTACTCTCGCGAGAAAGCGGCTTATCCTGCAGCTTGGGTAAGAGAAAACAAGTTCTGGCTGCCTGTTTGCCGTGTAGATAATGGTTGGGGCGATCGCAACCTCGTTGCAAGACTAGAAAAATAAACTAAAAAACACTAAAACTTATAGAACTTCTGTAACTTTTAAAACTTTTATAACCCCTTCTATGGTTAGATTAAAAAAAGCAATCAAAGAGCAACTCAAGTCCTATCAACGCATGAAACCGTTGATTGCCATCAAGGAATATATTATGATTATTCTTTGTACTATTCCATATGCCATTGCGGTTAACTGGATATTGGTACCACACACTATTGTGGGTGGAGGATTGACTGGTCTTTGTGAGATTTTGTATTTTGCTACAGATGCATTTGTTCCTATTTGGTTGAGTTCATTTGTGTGCAATCTTGCCTTATTGATAGCAGCCTTCTTTACCGTTGGATGGCGCTATTGCGTACGTACACTTTGGGGTGTACTATGGTACACCATTTGGTTAAAGGTTATTGAGATACCTGCTGAACCTGTTATTACTGATCCATTTATGGCGGTTATCCTAGGTGGTCTATTTATGGGCTCTTTCTTGGGTATCGTTTTCCTCAATAATGGTAGTACAGGTGGAGTAGATATTGTGGCTATGATTGTCAATAAATTCAAGCATTTACCTATGGGACGTGTACTCATGGCCTGTGATATTGTGATCATCTTGTGTGCATATTTCCTTCCTGAGATCAAGGAGTTGCCATTTGGTCGTGGTTTGGAGAAGATATTGTTTGGCTTGTGCTATACTTTTATGGCAGGTACTGCAGTGGATTGGGTACTCAATCGTACACGCCAATCGGTACAATTCTTTATTTTCTCTACCAAATATGAGGAGATTGCTCAAGCTATCATGACCCAAGTGCCTCGTGGTGTGACCCTCATGGATGCACAAGGAGGCTACTCTAAAGAGCCAATGAAAGTGGTTACTACTATAGCTCGCCAACATGAGTCGGCTACTATTTTCCGTCTTGTCAATGCCATTGACCCTAATGCTTTTGTCAGTCAGAGTCAAGTGCGTGGTGTGTTCGGTCAAGGTTTTGAATCTATCAAAGATAGAACATAAAGGATCCTAGAACTCTTAAAAACCCTAAAACATCCAAATAGATGGAACATCTATTGCAAAAAAATCCACTTAAAAGCACCATACGCGAGTATCTAATGATAGTACTCGCTCTCTTTCCTTTTGCCTTGATGGTGAACTGGATTTTCGTACCACAAAACGTAGTAGGTGCAGGACTCACAGGTATTTGTTCTATCATCTATTATGCTACACAAGGACTTTTTACGGATCTTTTTCCAGAGTATGGTGGGTCTATTCCTTTGTGGATTAGTTCGCTGACTATCAATATTATCCTGCTGTTGATAGCAGGACTTACCGTAGGATGGCGCTTCTGCATACGTACTTTAGTGGGAGTTATTGCTTTGGCTTTTTGGTATCGTGTGATTCCTATGCGTGTCACGCCATTGATTGAGGACCCTGTGTCAGCCTGTATTATTGGCGGTTTCCTTTTTGGTATCAGTTTGGGTATTGTAATGCTCAATAATGGTTCGTCTGGTGGTACGGATATCGTGGCTATGATTATCCACAATTACAAGGATGTGTCTTTGGGTAAGGTAATGGTTATCTGCGATGCAATAATTATTGCTAGTAGTTATTTCCTACCTATCCCTGAGCAGTTCTATGTAGAGGGGATGGATGTGGTAGATTTCAAAATCAAACGTATTCTCTATGGTCTTTGTATGACTGTCAGTTATACGGTGGCATTGGATTGGATTATGGCTCGCCTTCGCCAATCTGTACAGTTCTTTATTTTCTCTAGCAAATATGCTGAGATTGCTACGGCAATTAACCAAACCGTTCATCGTGGTGTAACCGTGTTAGATGGAACGGGATGGTATAGTCAGCAACCTATCCGCGTTGTTACTGTCTTAGCTCGTAAACACGAAAGTCCCATGATCTTTCAGATTATCAAGTCCATTGATCCTAATGCCTTCGTTAGTCAAGCTAACGTAAGTGGGGTATTTGGTCAAGGATTTGATACTATCAAAAACAAATAATTTTTTCCATACCTATAGCGTTTCGCTAGATAGCATTATCAACTAATAAATTAAATCAAAAGGAAATAAAAATATCACAACTATACGAAGGGATACCTAACCTCTGACAGAAGGTTGGGTATCTCTTCTTTATATACCTTTCTATACATAAAACATAAAACGCCACATTGCTGAGAATCACAAATTCTGTATCATTAGTCAGTTCGTTCAAAAATATTCAATTCTCACGAAAGTTTACATGCACCTCTAATCTATATTGTCAGGGCGTCCTATAGGCTAAGCTATCCTATAGTGAAGTGACTGGCACATGTTTTTATTGTGAAGTTTCGATCCATAGAGTGGAGTATACCACTCTGTTTTGCGTTGTGAAATTCTAAATAAGACAATAAAAAACACCACAATGTTCGACCATTTCATAGCATTATTTCACAACACAAAAATGACATTTTACACATGAGTAATGTATTTATTTGACTAAGCAAAATCCATGCGATCAGCTAGAAATTCTGCTTAGATATAATATCATTAATACTTATTATTATATATAATAATAAGTAAATCAGTAGATTAGTGATAAAATATAAAGTTGCAGATATGTTTTAATAAATAAAAACCTTCAGCGTGTGCAATAAAGTTAGTTATTAGGCAAAATACTGACTTAATATACTAGTAATCAATATAGATACGTCTTATTTGTAAAGTAATACCTATGTATGTATTTAGCAATATAAGGCTGTAGTGTGTTCTAAAGGTGTAATTTATTAGTAAATGGGCAATTTATGTTGTTTTCAAATGTGAAATACTTTTATTTTACGAATGTGAATTTTATGTATTTGCACATGTGAAATAATTTTAGTACCTTTGCACACGAATTTGATACAGATTTGTGTACTGTATCAGTAGTAACATGATCAGAATATAAACTTTGCAAAAATTGAATAAAATGGATGAGCGTGAACGATTGATTGAAATAATGAAATCTCAGGAACTTAATTCAAAGCAGTTGTCTTTGGAGTTAGGTGTGAGTGCTGGTACAATTTCTAATATCCTAGGAGGCAGAAATAAGCCTAGTTTAGAGTTTTTGCAGAATGTAGCCAATCATTTTCCGTTTATCAGCCCTACTTGGTTGTTTTTAGGATTTGGTGAGAAGTACATAGAAGGTTATGTTCCTGAGTCATCAGAGAAGGAAAGGAATTTATTTTCCCAGGCAGAGTATTCTTCTAGTAATAATAAGGTTGAAACACCTTCAGAGTCCCGTGTATTGAACGATACGGCTGTTTCTATGGGTGTACAACCAAGTTCTGCGCGTACAGTACAAAAGATTGTGATCTTCTATTCGGATGGCACTTTTGAGGAACGATAAGATAAAAAAATAAGGTATTGCTTGCGTAATTAAGAAAAAAGCAGTACCTTTGCAGCGAATAAAGGAAGGAAAGTTGTCTGAGTGGTCGAAAGAGCCGCACTCGAAATGCGGTATACGCGCAAGCGTATCGAGGGTTCGAATCCCCCACTTTCCGCGTAAAAAGAAATAAACTG
>JAZQSZ010000027.1:0-5747 GCA_045630365.1 Paludibacteraceae bacterium
GATACCGTGGAGTCTGAGTGTGTCGTATAGTTTGCGCTATACTGCAAGTAACCAATGGAATGAGGAGAAGAATGTGCCGAAAATGGAGTTTAGGCATAATTTGAGTTTTTCGGCATCGTTGGGTTTGGGTAGTGGTTGGAAAGCAAGTACTTCGTTGAGTTATGATGTGAATGCGAAGAAATTGTCTTATACGGCTATCAATGTATCGCGCGACTTGCACTGTTGGAGTATGAGTGCAAGTTTTGTGCCGTTTGGTCCGTATAAGAGTTATACTTTCCACATTGGTGTGAATGCTAGTATGTTGAAAGATCTGAAGTATGATAAGAGTAGTACCGATGCGACCAGTAAGCAAGTGGAGTGGTGGTAGGTGTTGAGAGTTAAGAGTTGAGAGTTAAGAGTTTAATGTTTAAAGATAAGATATATGAAAGTAGAAAACCAAAAAGTAGTGACTCTCCAGTATGATTTGTATGTAGATGGAGAGAATGGACAAGAAGAAGTAATGGAGAAAGCCACAGCAGATGCTCCGTTGGTATATTGCCATGGCGAGGGTATGATGTTGCCTGCTTTTGAGCGAGCAATGGAAGGTCTTGCAGAAGGTGAGGCGTGTGATTTTCGCATACCATGTGAGGAGGCATATGGCGAATACGACACCGATGGTGTACTCCAATTGGACAAGAAGATGTTCTATAATGGCGATGGCGAGTTTGACTCAGAGCGCGTGTACGTAGGCGCTATTGTACCTATGAATACAGCCGATGGTCAAATCATTAATGCGCAAATTGCTGAGATCACCAAGGAGCATGTGACCATAGATTTGAATCATCCTTTGGCAGGTGAGAACTTGCACTTTGTAGGCAGAGTACTCAATATCCGTCAAGTGACTGAGGGCGAATTGAAAGCACTCCATCATCGTGGTTGCGGTGGTTGTGGCGGTCATTGTGGTGGTGGCGACTGTAACGGCGACTGCGGCGAAGGTGGTTGCGGTGGCAATTGTCATTGTTAGTCGAAAGTTAAAAGTTAAAAGTTTAAAAGAAAGGAATATACTATGGCAAATATTTTAGCGATAGTGGGTCGTCCTAATGTCGGGAAATCGACCCTGTTTAACCGCTTGACAAAAACTCGTCGAGCGATAGTCAATGATGCTGCTGGTACCACTCGTGACCGTCAATATGGCAAGAGTGAGTGGTGTGGCAAAGAGTTTTCGGTCATTGATACCGGAGGATGGGTGGTCAACTCAGATGATACATTCGAGAGTGAGATCAACCGTCAAGTGAAACTGGCAATCAAGGAGTCTGATGTAGTATTATTGGTTGTGGATGTCAATGAGGGTGTGACACAGTTTGATATGGAAGTGGCACACTTGCTGCGTCAAGCCAAGAAAGAGACCGTTTTGGCTGTGAACAAAGTGGATCAGTTTGATCAACAATATGGTGCTCCTGAGTTTTATAAATTAGGTTTGGGCGAGCCATTTATCCTCTCTGCAGAGAATGGTTTGGGAACAGGTGATTTGTTGGATGAGATTTGCAGTCGCTTCAAAGATACTGTGGCTGGCGAGGACCTTGAAGAGTTGCCACGTTTCGCTATCGTGGGCCGTCCTAATGCGGGTAAGAGTAGTATCTTGAATGCTTTTATCGGTGAGGAGCGTACCATTGTAACAGATATTCCTGGTACAACTCGTGATAGTATCTACACACGCTACAACAAGTTTGGCAAGGACTTCTATTTAGTAGATACGGCAGGTATTCGTAAGAAAGCGAAAGTAAATGAAGACCTAGAGTACTACTCAGTAGTGCGTTCTATTCGTGCCATTGAGAACTCCGATGTGTGTATCTTGATGATTGATGCTACTCGTGGTATAGAGGCACAAGATTTGAATATCTACTCATTGATACAAAAGAACAAGAAGGGTCTTGTGGTTTGTGTGAATAAGTGGGATTTGATCGAGAGCAAAACCAATGCGGATATCAAGGGATATGAGAATGCTATTCGTGAGCGTATAGCACCATTCAAAGATTTTCCTATCATTTTCACCTCTGCATTGACCAAACAACGTATCTTCAAAGTGATGGAGACTGCTTTGCATGTCTATGAGAGCAAACAACGCAAAGTGCCTACCGCACAACTCAACGAGCGTTTCTTGCCTTTGATAGAGAACTACCCACCACCAGCAACCAAGGGTAAGTACATCAAGATTAAGTATTGTACCCAATTACCTAATACGCAAATCCCTACTTTTGTGTTCTTTGCTAACTTACCACAGTATGTCAAAGAGCCATATCGTCGCTTCTTAGAGAATAAGTTGCGCGAATGGTGGGATTTCAATGGTACACCAGTACAGATATTTATTCGTGCAAAATAAGCAATTTTTTAAGAAATTATAGGATTTTCTTACGTTGCTCTTGCGCGCGTGCGAGAATTTTTGTAACTTTGCACCTTAAATGAAAATAGTAGGTTTTGCAAATATAGAAAACCAAGTAAAGATAGTGCTTAAGAGCGATTCATCTCTAATGGTGAATCGCAAGCCTTTCTTTATTCCCGATTGGAGTGAGAAGGTACAATATGTACCATGTGTGGTTGTGCGCGTGTGCAAATTGGGTAAGCATATTGCTCCTAAATTTGCGAGTAGATATTATGACGCTATAGCGCCAGCGGTGAATATTCATGCGGAGGATTATCGCCAGCAAGGAGATGCTGTTCGTGCATGGGCTTTTGACAATTCATTACCCGTAGGCGTGTTTATGCCTTTGGACCAGTATATGCCAAGTGATTTGATCATTGATATTGACGAGGCAATATGCGAGATTAGTCGTTTGATGACTATCCGTCAGGGAGATTTGATTTTTATAGACCGAGCTATTGCTGCTCAGGACTTGATTCGCGAAGAAGTGATTCGCGAGGAGATAAATGGAGAAGAAGTGTTGTATTGTAAAATTAAGTAGTATGAAACGCAAATATATATTTCTATTTCTATGCATGATGGCTTCTATGGCCATAGCAGGTGTGCATAGTTATACCAATCACTCTGTACTAAGCACAGGTAAATTTGTCAAAATCCGTGTGAAGGAAACGGGTGTGCATACTATATCCTGCGATACCCTCAAAAAGTGGGGACTAAAAAACCCAGAGAATGTTGCAGTTCTTGGATATGGTGGCGCTATGTTGAGCGAAGATTTTAGACAACACCATTGGGATGATGTGCCAGTAGTGCCTATCTATATGCATAAGGGTGCGGATGGCCTGTTTAATAGTGGTGACTATATATTGTTCTATGCCCAAGGCCCTACTTCTTGGCATTGTGATGCTCAAAATCAATGGTATCATACCCAAAATCCCTATTCTGATTTTGGATATTACTTTCTTACAGATCAAGATTCTCTGCAACAACTCATTCAACTAGATCAGGCGACTTATAATCAAGCATCATCAATAGATGTGGATTGGTATACGGCTCTCCGTGTGCACGAGAAAGATAGTATGAACTTGATTGACCTAAAGGGACAATCTGGTGGCGGAAGAGAGTTGTATGGCGAATTCTTAAACAAACAATATTCCAAGAAATCCTTTACCTTTGATTTGAATCATGTGATGACGGAGCAGTCTGCACGTTGCGTGGTGGATATGGCTGCTTATTCTGATGAAACGACTCCTGTTCAAATCAGTTATGCAGATATGAGTGAGACGATTCGCATGGCAAAAATCTCGCAGACTGATTTTCACACCAAAGCAACAATCGCTAAAAAAGAACTTTTGGCATGGCCTACCGAAACGGACAAACAGACCGTTACACTCCAATTCCAAGGAACTAAGTCAGGTGCTGTAGCATATCTGAATTATATCGAACTCCAAGTACCTTGTTCATTGGTGATGGACCAAGAGGAACTGGAACTGCAAATTGTTAATACCCAACATTTGGGAAACTACAAAACTATCCGCTTTAACTTGCAGACCGCCGAGGAGAATATCCAAATTTGGCGCGTGACCAATGGAGTGGATATACAGCAGATGCCTACTTCCTATAGTAATGGTATATTGACATGGGAGGGCTCTAACGAAACAGCCGAACGCTATGTCGCTGTCAATGTTAATGCGCAAGGTTGGAAACGCCCTACCATGGTTGGCGAGGTGACTAATCAGAATCTGCATGCACTCGAGAATATTGATTATGTGATCATTTGCCCTCAAGCATTCAAGGATCCTGCTCTTCGTTTGGCACAAAAACATGATATAATTGATGGTTTGACTTGGGCGGTAGTGACGGACGAAGAGGTCTATAATGAGTTTTCTTCGGGAACACCTGATGCCTCTGCATATAGATGGTTGATGAAGATGCTATATGATCGTGCTGCCGGAAATAAGGTGAAACAACCTAAGAATCTGTTGTTATTGGGTGATGGTACTTTTGATAACCGCAAGCATATACCAGCATCGGGACTAAACACATTATTGACCTTCCAAGCTCAGAACTCAACGACCGAAACCTTAGCATACGCTACGGATGACTACTTTGGTTTTCTTACAGATAATGCGGGTATATATCAGGAGGAGTTTAAGGATGAGCGTGCGCAGATGAATATCGGTGTAGGTCGATTGCCTGTCAATACCCTAGCAGAGGCTAATGCTGTGGTGGATAAGATATGTACCTATATGGATGATAAGGTGTTGGGCAAATGGAAGTCTCAACTCTTATTCCTCGCTGATGATGGTGATCATGGTTTGCACGTACAAACGGCTGATGGTGGTGCTGAGCGATTGAGAAATAAGAATAAGGACTTTATCATCAATAAGATTTATCTAGATGCTCATACGCAGGAGGTAAGTGCTGCGGGTGAAAGTTATCCTTTGGCAAAGAATCAATACGACAACCTGATGAGTTCTGGTGTGTTGTTTATGGATTATTCGGGTCATGGTGGATATAATAATATCACCAATGAGTTGTTTATGAAGAGTGCTGATATCCAAAAGATGAGCAATGTCAATCAAGGTTTTTGGATGTTGGCTACATGTAGTTTCTCACATTTTGATGGAGGTGTCACTTCGGCAGGAGAGTATGCTATCCTCAATCCTTCAGGTGGTGCGATAGGTGTCTTGTCTGCTTGTCGTACAGTATATGCTACACAAAACACGGTATTCAATCGCAACTTATGTGATACATTGTTTGGTCATGCTAATTTGTTTGAATACAATATGACACTCGGCGAAGCAACTCGCATTGCTAAAAATAAAACAGGATATGATACCAATAAGTTGCCTTACATTTTGTTGGCAGACCCTGCTTTGAAATTGAATTATCCTACGGACTTGCAAGTGAAAACAATCTTGGAGGCGGACACTATGCACGCATTGAGTGTTCAAATGGTAGAAGGCTATATCCAAACGCCTGATAATGACACGGCAACATGGTTTAATGGCAAATTGGATATTACCATCTTTGATAAAGAACAAGATATCACCACTCGTGATAATGATGAGACAATAGAGGATAATAAAACACGTATCACCTACAAAGATTATCCTAATACACTGTTCTCGGGTCAAACAGATGTAATAGACGGTAAGTTTGCTTTCACATTTATGGTGCCTAAAGATATCCGATATAATTATGGTAATGGTCGTATCGTGTATTATGCACATGATCCTGAAACACGTGAAGAGGCCGTCGGACATTACGAAGATTTCATCGTGGGTGGTAGTAGTTCGTTGATGGTACAAGATACGATGGGTCCTGATTTGCACATTTACCTCAATAC
>JAZQSZ010000028.1:0-3053 GCA_045630365.1 Paludibacteraceae bacterium
TACAAACTCTATTTGCCATACCAATTGGCATATGGAGAGCGTGGTGCAGGAGCAAATATTCCTCCATATGCAGCATTGATCTTCACAGTAGAGTTGCTCGGAATTGAATAATAATAACCAAACAATATTTATTAAAGAATGAAAAAAATCTGTATTCTCGCTATCGCTGCATTGGCAATGGTAGCTTGCGGTAAGACTTACACCGCACAAACAGTCGTTCTTGAGAATCAAAACGACAGTATGAACTATGCATTGGGTCTTGTAAATGGTTCCCAACTCAAGATGTACCAACTCCGCAACGACTCATCTATTGAGACCGTTACTGAATTTATTGAAGCGCTTCAACGCGGTTACGACGGCAAAATAGAGTCACTTAGCGAAGCTGCTGCAATTGGTAAAAATATCGGTCAAGCTATTAAGGCTTCAGAGAAAACTGGTTTGGCAGATAACCCAGCATGGACTCTCAATGAGAAACTCTTCTTCCAAGGATTGATCAATGGTGTGTACAATGATACAGTGGTTATGACTGGCGAGGCTGCGCGCAACTATTTCCAAGCGCAATACCAAGCATCTGCTATGTCTAATGACTCTGTGAAAGCAGGCAAGGCTATCAAAGGCAGCTGCCCTAGCAAAGTAAAAGCTGTTGTTCTTGCTAACCAAAACGATAGTCTTAACTACGCTTTCGGTTATCTCAACGGTAGTGAGGTATCTATGTACGTATTCGCTATGGATAGTACTGGCGAAATGAAAAAAGAGTTCATCGCATACATCAACAAAGGTCTTAAGAGCAATATCACCAACCCACAAATCGTGAATATGGGTGAGCAAATTGGTAAGAGCATCAAGGAGCAAGAGGCTGTTGGTTTGATTGGCGAGCCAAGTTTGGCAACCGATTTCGCACTCATCAAACAAGGTTTCATCAATGGTCTTTTGGGTTATAACGAGGAATGGAATCCAGAGTTCGCGGGCGAGTATATCCAATCTACTATGACCAACATCAAGTATGGTAACTCTAAAGAAGAAGGCGAGAAGTTCCTTGCAGAGAACGCTCTTCGTGAGGGCGTGATCACCACTGCTAGCGGTCTTCAATACGAAGTTCTCAAACAAGGTAAAGGCAAAAAGACTCCTACTGCAACTGATGTTGTAAAAGTACACTACCATGGTACTTTGACCAATGGTACTGTTTTTGACAGTAGCGTAGATCGCAACGAGCCTATCTCTTTCGCTTTGACTCAAGTGATCCCAGGTTGGACCGAAGGTCTTCAACTCATGACTGTGGGTAGCAAATACAAATTCTATATCCCACAACAATTGGGTTATGGTAGCCAACAAGCTGGCTCTATTCCTCCATACTCAACCCTCATCTTCGAAGTTGAGCTTCTTGGAATTGAATAAAAAACCGATTGCCACTACGTGGCTATTAGATTATGGGCATCATCGCCAAACAAAGTATACAAGGTACCATCGTCACCTATTTAGGGGTGGCGGTGGGCTTTGTTACTACCTTTTTCGTCCTGACTCGTTTCCTCACCGCTGAGGAGATTGGTTTGGCACGTGTATTGGTTGATGCTGCTACACTCTTTATTGGATTGGCGCAGTTGGGTACTTCGTCCTCAATCATTCGCTTTTATCCGCACTTTAAGAGTTCAGGAGTTCAGGAGGTTCAGAGTTCAGGAGTTCAGGAAGTTAGGAGTTCAGGAGTTACTTCTGAACAAGCGCAAAGCGCGTCTGAACATCTGAACAGCACCAAAGGCGAGAATACTGAGCACGGATTCTTCTTCTGGACTATCCTTATTCCGCTCGTGGGATTTGCATTCTTTGCGGCACTCTATTGCGTATGCTATACGCCTCTTAGTCAATGGTTTGGCGAGAAGTCGCCGCTATTTGTAGAGTACTACTATATGGTGCTTCCAATGGCGTTCTTCATGCTCTACCAAACTATCTTTGAGACCAACGCCAATGTGCGTATGCATATCGTTATTCCTCGCGCGGTGCGCGAACTCATCACACGCATTGGACTGTTGGCTGCTTATCTACTCTACTCCTTCCGCGTGGTGGATATAGATGGGTTTGTGATTGCGTTGTGTGCGGTGTATGCCGTAGCAATGTTTTGCAATATTATCTATCTCTTTTCTTTAGGCGAAGTGTCACTACGTCCTGATTGGCAATTCATACGCAACAATCCTCAACTGGTCAAACAATATGCCCTCTATACGGGTTTCTTGCTCGTTTCAGCAGTTACTTCGGTGCTCGCCCCTACTCTATCTAGTTTCTTTATTACCGCAGAGATGGGATTGAGTTATACGGGTATCTTTGCCATTGCTACCTATATCGCAGTGATGGTTAGTATCCCTTATCGTTCGGTGACGGCTATTGCTGCGCCCCAATTGGCAAATGCCATCAAGAATAACAACCAAAACGAAATCACCCACCTTATGCAACAAGTGAGCAGCAATCTATTGCTCATTGGTGGTATGATCTTGTGTGCCATTTGGCTCAATATCGACTTGATTTTTCATATTTTACCGAATGGTGCCACTTATGCCGAAGCACGGCAGGTGGTGCTTATGTTAGGTGTGAGTCAATTGATTATCGCCACAGGTTCATTTACCCTGAATACCCTTAACTATTCGCGTTTCTACGCTTTCTCATTGTTGTTTTCGTTTATCTTGACTGCATCCTCTATTTTGCTCAACAACGCCCTCATCCCAGTACTGGGAATGAATGGTGCTGCGGTGAGCAATCTACTCTCATATGCTTTGTATTTTATACTCATTATAATAACGGTGCGTCTGACTGTAAAAGCGCCTACTTTCACCCGTCAGCATGTGAAGATCATCCTTCTTCTTTTGTTGATACTCAGCATGAATACCCTTTGGCTCAAGTATTTGCCAATCAATAATATATGGATCAGTAGTATCCTCCGCACATTGGTACTTATGGGCGGTGCTTGTGCTATTGCATGGAGCAAAAATCTCTCCCCAGAGATCAAAGATTTAGTTGAAAGTAGAAAGTCAAAAGTTGAAAGGCAAGGATAATGCGTTATTTTATTA
>JAZQSZ010000029.1:0-6535 GCA_045630365.1 Paludibacteraceae bacterium
AACGTAATCGCCACTCAGATATACAATGCTCATTTATACCCATCGCGCGTCCAACATAACGAGGCGCGTAACCTTCTAAACATTTTTGCACAGCTAATAGCCGTTCTTCTAACGAATGCTTCTTATACATAAAATAAACCCCTAAAGTTTTTTGTCTAACTTTTGGGGTTCACTTCACAATCGTGACTCTATTTTTTTACTCTTCATTCTTGGAGTGAGACGCATAAGCATCCACTATGCGTTGCACCAAATGATGACGGACAATATCTTTCTGGGTAAACTCAACCATAGCTATACCGCGAATATTTTTCAAACGCTCTATGGCATCCTTCAAACCCGATTTTTGACTAGCAGGTAAGTCTATCTGTGTTAAGTCACCTGTGACAATCATTTTACCATGCACACCTAAACGTGTAAGAAACATCTTCAATTGGGCTGTTGTAGTGTTTTGCGCCTCATCTAATATAACGATCGCGTCCGCGAGCGTGCGCCCGCGCATGAAGGCCAATGGTGCAATTTGGATTACACCGCGTTCCATGTACTCATTCAATTTCGCACCTGGTATCATATCTTGGAGCGCATCATAGAGTGGTTGCAGATATGGATCAATCTTCTCCTTCATATCGCCAGGAAGAAAACCTAGTTTTTCACCAGCTTCTACCGCAGGACGAGACAGGATAATACGTTTCACTTCGCGATTCTTCAATGCGCGCACGGCTAATGCAATTGCGGTATAAGTCTTACCACTACCTGCAGGACCTATAGCAAAAAGTAAATCATTCTCGTCATAGGCGTCCACTAGCAACTGTTGGTTAGCACTGCGTGCAACAATAGACTTACCATTTACGCCATGCAGAATAAGATTATCTTGGAGAAACTCACTAGGTTGCTCTCCATGTAGTAGTTGGAGAACTTGTTGCTCGTTCAAAGTATTATTTTTGATGCAAAAATTCTCGCATTTACGAAGGTTCTGTTCAAAGCGTGTGATAGCAGGCTCAGAGCCTATGACCTTCACTTGATAGCCACGCGCTACAACCCGCACATCAGGATGCTGGTTTTTAAGGCAAAGGATATTGATGTTGTTTACGCCATAAAATGTGGCGGTATCCAATGCTTCATGTAATTCAAGTATCACTTCCATTAAGTAGTAAGTTGATGGTAATTAGGTATATGCTCTAAAAACTTATATTCATTAGGTTGTACCGCAGCCACAATAGAATTCACTCCATTACAAATCATCAGGAAAGGTACATTCAAGCGATAATTATACACAGCGGCCTGATCCAAAACTTCTTGTGTAAGCGGCACTGTGGGTGCCTTAAACTCTATAACCATCAACGGTTGCATATGTTGGTTATAGACTATAGCATCACATCGTTTAGATGTTCCTGCCACTGTAATTGGCACTTCTACTGCAATCAGATTATGGGGATACCCATACTCATCCACTAATAGTTGCAGACTCGTCTGTCGCACCAATTCCTCTGGCGTGAGGCGGACAAACCGCCGCCTCCACGCACAGAGAACATATTGTTTACCGTTTTGAGTTCGTATATTCATCGCCTCTAAACTGTAGCCCAGAGGGCGTTCTGTAGGCACGTAGTGCCGTTCTCTAAACTATTTCTGCCAGTTATCCTTGAGCGATGCTGTACGGTTGAAGACGAGTTTCTCTGATGTAGTATCAGGATCTACCACAAAGTATCCATGCTTGAGGAATTGGTAATTATTGCATTTAGCAATACCATCTACCACCTCTGGTGCTTTCATTTCGGCTTTCAACGCACCCTCGATTTTGCAATTCACAACCTTCAAACTCTCAGGGTTTAACAAGTCGCGGAAATCACCCTCCTCAGCAGATGGATTCTCGCACGCGAAGAGACGATCGTACAAACGAACCTCTGCATCCACACAAGAGTTGCACTCTACCCAGTTGATAGTAGATTTGGTTTTACGGTTACCACCCTCGGTACCCGACTTAGAGTCTGGGTCGTAGGTTGCATATACGGTAGTGATATTACCCTCTGCATCTTTCTCGCAACCAGTAGCTTGGATGATGTATGCGGCTTTGAGGCGCACCTCACGACCACCAGGACTGAGACGGAAGAACTTCTTGTCGCCCTCCTCTTGGAAGTCTTGACGCTCGATATAGAGCTCTTTCGCAAACTTCATCTCACGGGTACCCAACTCTGGATGTCCATCGATATTCTCTGCCACAATGGTCTCGCCTTCGCCCGCAGCGGGGTCCCCGAAAACGCTCGTGGCGTTTTGGGGTGCTTTGTAGTTAGTGATAACCAACTTCACAGGATCAAAGATAGCGCATACACGTGGTGCAGTCTCTTTGAGAGTCTCACGTACAGTATGCTCAAGTAAGCCGAGGTCAATCATACCTTCTACTTTGGTATAACCAATCTTATCAATGAAAGCACGGATGGCCTCTGGGGTGTAACCACGACGACGGAGACCGCAAACAGTAGGCATACGTGGGTCGTCCCAGCCACTTACGAGTCCTTCTTTCACGAGTTGGAGCATTTTACGTTTAGACATCACGGTATAGGTGATGTTGAGGCGGTTGAACTCATATTGACGTGGACGGTAATCGCCTGTAATGAATTGGTCGATATAGTAGTCATATAGTGGACGGTGTACCACGAACTCTAGCGTACAGATAGAGTGTGTTACGCCCTCGAAGTAGTCAGACTGACCGTGTGCAAAGTCATACATTGGATATACGTTCCAACGACGACCTGTACGGTGGTGAGGGTGGGTAGTGATGATACGGTACATGATAGGATCACGGAAGTGCATGTTAGGATTAGCCATGTCAATCTTCGCGCGGAGTACCATCTTTCCGTCCTCGATTTCGCCATTTTGCATAGCTTGGAAGAGACGAAGGTTCTCCTCTATTGGACGATCGCGATATGGAGATGCCACACCTGGTTCGGTAGGTGTACCCTTTTGCTCTGCGATTTGCTCTGCAGTTTGTTCATCGATATAAGCCTTGCCTTGTTTAATGAACTCAATAGCGAGGTCGTACAGTTGTTGGAAATAGTCAGAAGCGTAGTAGATATTTCCCCACTTGAATCCCAACCAAGCAATATCTTGTTGGATAGAGTCAACATACTCTACATCTTCTTTAACAGGGTTGGTATCATCAAAACGGAGGTTGCAGACGCCGTTGTATTTCTCAGCGATACCAAAGTCCATGCAGATGGCCTTCACGTGACCAATGTGCAGGTAACCATTTGGCTCTGGTGGGAAACGAGTCTGAATACGTCCGTCGTTCTTGCCTTCTTGTAAATCTTTTTCTACGATTTGCTCAATAAAATTGAGACTTCTTTCTTCCATTTCCATGCTTGTATATTGTTTTATTGGTTTCTATATTATAATGCCCAATAGGGCATATTACACAAAATAGGGCGCAAAGGTACAACAAAAAATGCACATACGCAAGTAAAGCGAGAAATTATTTTACAAAAGATAGATTACATCTATCTAATCCACTATTCAGCACTCGCTTAAGCTCGCTTGAAAGCAGAGTGATGGATAGTGGATTAATGAAGGTATTAACCGAATTTGTAAAATAATTGCGAGCGATCTGTAGTATGGGCAATCAATAGGGCTCCCGCAAAGCTCGTGGGTTTGTGGGAAGAGGAGCAAACGCGGGCATCCTCAATTTGCAGCGCAAATTCTTATGACAAGCGGATTGCGACGAGCGAACGTAGCTACGAGGTGGGCGAGCGTAGCGAGGTCGGTGCCCTCAAAGGTACTAAAAATATCGCATATCTGCAAGAAAACAATAAGAAAGTTCCAATTTTGCTGCTATTTTACTCCTTATTTTGTAACTTTAACCTATGCTGTGCATAGAATATGGTAAATGTATTGATTATCCAAACTACAATAGGGAATACCATACTACCAATCAACCCTATCGTTAGTATATCTTCGGTAAGTATGGGACTGAGATTCCGAAATGGTCCCCCGGGGATTAATGTTTCTAAACACAAACACAATACAATCACTCCATTAATTAACAGAGGAGATATTACATTCAGCACGCGCTGCCATTTCTTGATCCCAGGTTCCAACAACATCGCTATCACACTACTTATCCATAGTATATGCACAGAAGAACATAGACTCACAAAATATTTTTCATTGAAATGATAGTCTGCAAACCTATCGAATCCCAAACCAATAATAGCGATAAGTCCGAAGACCACAACCATACCAACTGATATCCAAGCGATGACTCTATTAGCTTTGGAGTAGGATAGTCCTTGCTTCGTCTGTTGCTGTGGCAGATCCGTTGTACCTTTTCTACTCAAAATAAACGCAAAAGATAAGGCCACCAAGACTGCAGGACGCAGCCAACTGAGCCAACTTGTTACATGGAAACCTGCCACTTGACCTACTGTTAATACTCGTACGAATGATACCAACATAAAGACCAATAAGAGAGCCGCCACAAAAGTCATCAGAAGACCAATGATACCTATTGCTTTGTTACGAGTACTATCTTCTGTTTTCGAATAGGCATATTGCCATAACCATGCTGACACCCAAGCAATTATAGCAGCATGTAGCCACGTGGATTGCCAATAAAAATAGTACAATCCACATATCTTGATACCACCAAAACTATTGTATAGCGCCATACATAGCGTTATCACCACAAGACCTATTGCTTGCCATTGAAGTGACTTAGAGAGTTTGGGTACTAGTTGGTGGTTAGTGTATAGTCCATAGCCCAAGATAATCATACCTGCCAATATTGCCACATGTGGTAAGTAAGGTAAGTAAGTTGTTTGGTTCATGAATAATTGGACTGCTGGTATTTGCAATGCCACCAACAACACGGCATACAGCGATGTGCATATTGCCATCGCAATGGAAGATTGTTTAATTGTTAGTTTCATAGTTGTTTTTGTTTAATTTTTGTTTCCTATCAAAAAACTAAAGTTTTCGGTATTTTCCAACGCGATACAGGTGCCTTTGGCCACAGAGTGTAGAGGGTCATCTGCCACATGGAACTGAATATGGAACTTGTCGCTCAGTCGTTTGGCTAGTCCGTGTAACAATGCTCCCCCACCCGTGAGATACACACCACGCTCCATAATGTCGGCATATAGTTCGGATGGTGTCTGTCCTAAGGCTTGACGAATGGCAGTTTCTATCTGTTGGATGTTTTTATCCAAGCAATATGCTATCTCCTGATAACTCACTGGAACATGCAACGGCAGATCGGTAGTGCGGTTAGGTCCTACCACCATCATGTCTTCAGGTGCATCATCTAGTTCGTGTAAGGCAGAGCCCACATTCATTTTGATGCGTTCTGCAGTAGGTGCACTGATACGCATATTGTGCACCTTGTCCATGTGATTGATGATGTCACGATTGAAGGAGTCGCCTGCGACAGGGATAGACTGATTCACCACCAAACTGCCTAATGCCATCACGGCTATCTCAGTGGTTCCGCCACCTATATCTACAACCATGCATCCTTCTGGACCTTCAATATCCATGCCCATGCCGAGTGCGGCAGCCATGGGTTCGTAGATAAGGTATAGTTCGCGTGCACCAGCGTGCTCGCAACTATCACGCACAGTGCGAATCTCGGCATCTGTACTGCCCGAAGGAATCGCCACAACCATCTTAATGCTGGGCGTAAATAATCGGGGTTTCTTAGGCATCATTTTAATGAGACCACGAATCATTTTTTCGCAGGCTTTGTAGTCGGAGATAACTCCATCTTTCAGCGGACGAATAGCACGAATGCGATCCACGGGTCGGTCGATCATCGCGTTAGCTTTCTTACCGACGGCAAGCATAGAGTCATCTGCTACACGAATAGCTACTACAGATGGCTCATCTACTACCACCTGATTGTCCTGCATGATTACAGTGTTGGCTGTTCCCAAATCCATCGCTATGGATTGGGTAAAGGTAAAGAGTTTGGACATTGTCTGTTAAGGGTTTAGATAATGTTAATTGTTTAGGTAATTCGTATTCATTTCACGCTCTCCGTGAAATCCGTTGCAAAATTACAACATTTTTTTCACACCTGCAAATATTTTTGCGTATTTTTTACAAGAAGTCAAAAAAAAGGGATTTATATACTTGTTGACACTTGCTGTCATTATCAGTTTTGTTTTGCTCTCCAAATGCGGCATAGCTGCATTTCATTAGAGCAAAAACAAAAAGATGGTTCTTTGATTTTTATTTATTTTTGTAGCCATCTTCGATGGCGTATTTTTGTTCCTAAAAAAAATTTTGCCTAATTTTCTATAATATTCTATAATTTTTGGTGCGAATAATTTAATTGTCTAAGTTGTCTTCTTAATTGACGAAAATTGTCTTTTAATATAAAATCAGTGTCATCTCGTATATAGTTCCCATTATTTATACTAACGGCGAATGAGGTTTGTTTAGCTCCTGCTCGCTGCGCTCACGAAATCTTACTAAATCTTATTACGCATAAATCCGCCCTTACCAAAGTGCTCCGCAATCAATTACCACCGCTCCGCTTGTCGGCGCT
>JAZQSZ010000030.1:0-3377 GCA_045630365.1 Paludibacteraceae bacterium
CCTGAAACAGACATCTACGGGTGCGCTCAATGACCTAGAGCGTGCAACCAAGCAAGCATACGCTATGGTGGCATACTATGGTATGTCGGATAAACTTAAGAACTTGAGTTATTACGATTCCACCGGCAGATATGATATGGGGCTCACCAAACCATATTCCGAAAAAACAGCCGAAGTCATCGACGCCGAGACTGCTGCTATTATTGCCGAACAAATGGCGCGTGCGAAGAAAATCCTAGAGGAGAATGCTGAAGGACATAACAAGATGGCTGAACTTTTGATCGAGAAAGAGGTCATCACCTCCGAGGATGTAGAGGCTATCTTGGGTGCTCGTCCTTGGACTAGTCGTACGGATGAAATCATAGAGGCAAACGAGGCCATGCAAGCAACCGAGATAGAGCAACCTAAGAAGAAACGTGCGCCTCGCAAGAAGAAAGAGGAAGAGGTAGAGCAACCACAGGCAACAGAGACTCCAACTGATAGTCCTGTGGATGAAAATCCTGCCACTGAGAACGAAACAATCTAAAAAATAAAGATATGAAAAAGTTGATTTTAAGCATTTTAGTGCTAGCGTTGTCGCTCGTCGCTACAGCGCAACAACCACAAGCGTTGCCTATTGATTCTGCAGTACGCGTGGGCAAGTTGGAGAATGGTCTGACTTATTATATTCGACACAACGAGCATCCTAAGCAACGTGCAGAGTTCCATATCGCACAAGCCGTAGGTGCAACCATGGAGGAAGATCACCAAAACGGTCTTGCTCACTTCTTAGAGCATATGGCATTCAATGGTACCGAGCACTTTGCTGGTAAGGGTATCATTGAGTATTTTGAGTCTATCGGTGTGAACTTCGGTGGAAATATCAATGCGTACACCTCATTGGACGAGACTGTTTATCGTCTTTCAGAGGTGCCAACCGTGCGCGAGGGAATTATTGACTCTGCGTTGTTGGTAATGCACGATTGGGCATGTGGTCTTTCTCTCTTGGAAGAGGAGATTGACAATGAGCGTGGTGTGATCCGCGAGGAGTGGCGTACAGGTGCGCAAGCCGCTCGCCGTATGTGGAAAGCCCTTAACCCACTCAAATACCCAGGTAGTCAATATGCTAAACGTGACGTGATTGGCGATACCGCTGTAATCAACAACTTTACATACGACGCGCTTCGTGACTACTACAAGAAATGGTACGGTCCGGATAACCAAGCGATTATCGTAGTAGGTGATATTGATGTAGATAAAGTAGAGCAAAAAATCAAAGAACTTTGGGCAGATGTGCCTGCACGCGTAAACCGCGGCGAGCGCCCATTGTATTCTGTGGATGATAATGTAGAGCCAATCGTAGCTATTGTTCGTGACAAAGAGGCACAATACACCCGTATTGAGATGGAGTTCAAGAAACCACAATTGCCTAAACAATTCCGCGGAACCGACACGGCATATGTACAAAGTCTTGCTCTTGAACTCGTATGTGATATGTTCAATAACCGTTTATCAGAACTCAGCATGAAACCAGAAGCAACTTTCGTGGGTGCTGGTTCATACCATGGTGAGTTGGTAAAAGAAAAAGACGCTTTTGTGGCTGTATATTTGGCGAAGCAAGGTCAAGAGGTGGCAGCATACAAAGATCTGCTCACTCAATTGGAGAAAATGCGTCGCTCTGGCTTTACCTATGCAGAACTCGATCGCGTGAAGAAAGAGATGTTGGCTGCTTATGAAAAGTCTTACAACGAGCGCAATACCGTTCGCAATATCAGATACGCACAAGAGTATATCCGTCACTATTTGAGCGACAAACCTATTCCTGGTATAGCATGGGAATATCAAATGGTACAACAACTCTTGCCTATGTTGAGTGTAGATATGCTCAACCAGATTGCACAAAACTTAGTAACAGACGAAAACCTTATTATCTCTTTCCAAGCTCCTGAGGATGACAATGTAGTTCTTCCTACCGAGGCAGAGACAGTAGAACTCTTGGCTGCTGTGAAGAACGTAGAGATCGAGGCGCCAGTAGAGGAAGCAATCCGCGAGAATCTTGTAGAAACTGCTCCTAAAGCAGGTAAAATCAAGAAGACTGCATACAACGAGAGTCTAGGCGCAACCGAGTGGACCTTATCCAATGGTGTGCGCGTAGTAGTAAAACCTACTACCTTCAAGCAAGATGAGATTCTCTTCTATGCCTTCTCACAAGGTGGTCGTTCATTGGTTGCTACAGAGGATCTTCCTTCTGCCCTTTTGGCTACTGATGTCGTAGAATTGGGCGGTTTGGCAGATATGAGCGCTACCGACTTGCAAAAAGCATTGACAGGCAAGCGCGTTTCAGTCAGCCCAAGTATCAGCGCATATAGCGAGAATATAAATGGATCAAGTACCATTAAGGATTTAGAGACATTGCTCCAACTCAACTACCTCTATTTCACTGCTCCACGCCGTGATGCAGAGGCTTTCCAAACATTGATGAGTATCCTTGAGTCACAACTCGCTAACCGCGATAAAAACCCTAAGGTAGCATGGTCTGACTCTGTACAAATGATGGCTAGCAACTATTCCGCTCGCACAATGATCCTCAACAAGGACTTGCTCGCTAAGGTTTCTCTAGACAAAGCATTGGAAGTTTACAAAGCACGTTTCGCTAATCCTGCAGACTTCACATTCATCTTTGTAGGTAATGTAGATCCTGCGGATAAGGCTTTCCAAGCACAAGTTTGCACATGGTTGGGCGGACTAAAAACCAGCAAGAAACTAGAGAAAGCAGCAGACGACAAGGTGCGCGTGGCAACGGGTGTGCAAAAGAACTATTTCACCCGTCAAATGGAAACCAAGACCGCTAGCAACCGTATCCAATACACCTCATACGATATGCCATATACTTTGGCTAATGATTTGAATATGGAGATGATTGGTCGTATCCTCTCTACTCGCTATTTGGAGTCTATCCGTGAGCGCGAAGGTGGCAGTTATGGCGTAGGTTGCGCAGGATGGATGAATCGCCACCCTGTACCATATGCACAACTCATTATGCAATTTGACACTGACCCTGAGAAACAAGTCAAACTGATGAGTATTATCCACGAGGAAGTAAAGACTATCATAGCGAACGGTCCACTAGCTAAAGACCTCCAAAAAGAGAAAGAGTCTATGCTCAAAGACTTTGAAGAGGACTTGGAGAAGAATGGTTATTGGGAAGACGTACTCAGCACATACTACAAAAACGGTATCAACTATATCACCGAGTACAAGGCTGCTGTAGAGGCCATTACTGCTGAAACAGTACAAGCTACCCTCAAAAAATTGACCGAATCAGGCAATGTGTTTGAAGTGGTAATGCTTCCTTAACAAAATCTACTTTCCAGGCAGGCAACTGTCTGGAAAGTGTT
>JAZQSZ010000031.1:0-2818 GCA_045630365.1 Paludibacteraceae bacterium
TAAAGCAAAAGAAAATCAATGGGAAGGACGCACTATTTGTCAATTTGTAGTGGAGAAAGACGGCTCTATTTCGAATGCTGAGATTGTGAAGAGTAGTGGTTATCAGTTATTAGATGTAGAGGCAATGCGTGTCATTCTCAATATGCCTAATTGGACTGCAGGAATACAAAATGGTGATTCTGTGCGTGTAAAATTTACAATACCCGTAACTTTCAAATTGCAATAAAACGCTAAAAAACCTGTTATCAAGATGTCAATTTGATAACGTAGGACTTGTTTTTCATCACGAGAGGGTGTGTCATGGTGCACACCCTCGTTATTTACATACACATAGAAAATTTTATATACTCCAAAATTTGTACATCTCGGAAAAAAATAGTAACTTTGCACCGCGAAATGATATATTGCAATGAATTGGGATTTTCTAATAAAAGATAAAGATTCGCTTTGTGTGAGTATAGACACACGTAATCTGCCCGCAGGTTGCGTGTTCTTTGCATTGCATGGCGAGCATTTCGACGGCAATAAATTTGCCAAGCAGGCACTTGAACAAGGTGCCGCTTTGGCTGTGATTGACAACCCCGAATACGCTCTACCAAAGGGTACTCTGCAGGTTCCTAATACTTTACTTGCCCTACAAGACTTGGCTCGTGCTTGGCGTCGCGAGTTGGGTTTGCCAATCATTGGCATTACGGGCACTAATGGAAAGACAACCACCAAAGAACTTTTGGCGACAGTCCTTTCTACGAAATACAACCTTCATTACACCCAAGGCAACCTTAATAACCAAATAGGCGTACCTCTCACCTTATTACAAATTACACGCGCGCACGAGATGGCGATTGTGGAAATGGGAGCCTCACACCCTGGCGACATCAAGGAACTGGTGGACATAGCCGAACCAAACTGCGGACTTATTACCAATGTCGGTCGTGCCCATTTGGAAGGCTTTGGTTCGTTTGAGGGCGTACAACAAACTAAGAAAGAATTATACGATTACTTACGAGCGCATCAAGGATTTATCTTCCGCAATATGGATAATTCATACCTAGCCCAAATGGCAGGAGATCTTAAGACGGTACCTTACACCACAGGAAAAATGCCAGATGGTACAAATCTTGTGGGGGAATACAATGCGGAGAATGTGTCGGCAGCAATTTGCGTAGGTGAGTATTTCGGTATTTCGCGTGAACAAGCATTGGACGCTATTCGCCAGTACATTCCGACCAATAATCGTTCGCAAAAGATGCAAACAGCTAATAACCATCTTATTGTAGATGCATACAATGCCAATCCAACCTCTATGCAGGCGGCAATCAATGCATTCAAAGGGGATACATATATCTTGGGTGCGATGCGTGAGTTGGGCGAATATTCCCACTTGGAGCACCAGAATATTGTGAATATGTTGGCAGAGCGCAAGGCGGATACTGTGTTCTTGGTAGGCGAGGAATATTTGCAAACCACTTCGCCATACCCTGTCTTTGAAAACGTGGTGCAATTGCACAAACACTTTGAGGAGCAACCATTGAAAGGCAAAAACATCCTGCTCAAAGGCTCCCGTAGTACTCAAATGGAAAAACTATTAGATATACTATAAAACGATGACAAAAAAGAATATAAAAAACGACCCTAAGTTGGTGATTTTCATTGCCTTGATTGTTGCTTTGGTTGGTGTCTCTGCGTATCTCGTTTGGATGAACTTCCAACAGAAAAACGAGATGAAGGAAATGGTCGAACTCATGGAGTTTGAAAAAGAGCAACTCGAAGACGAGTACGAAGAGTTGGCTATTCAGTTTGATGGATACCAAACACCTAATCTTCACAACGATTCGTTGGTGGAACTTCTTTCGCAAGAGAAGCAACGTGTGCAAGACCTCTTGGAGGAGTTACGTATCACCAAGGTAACCAATGCGCGCCGCATTGCAGAACTCAAAAAAGAGTTGGCTACCGTGCGCCAAGTCATGGTTAGTTATGTGCACCAGATTGATTCGCTTGATCGCGCAAACAAACAGTTAGCAAAAGAGAATCAGCAGGTTAAGAAGCAATACCAAGAGGTGGCTCGCCAAGCGCAGCAACTCGAAGAGGAGCGTACACAACTCGCTGAGGTAGTATCTCGTGCTTCGATGTTGGAAATCAGTCATTTTCAAATGACTCCGCTCAATAAGCGTGACCGCAAGACCACGATGTACAATCAGATTCAGAAATTGCAATTTGACTATACTATTGGTCGCAATATCACTAACAAACCAGGCATGAAGATGCTTTACATGCGCATTACTCGTCCTGACGGAGAGGTGATGCAGAAGAGTATCAACGATGTTTTCCGTTTTGAAAATAGCGAGATTGCTTATTCTGTATCCAAGGAATTTGAGTACGCAGGCGAGGAAATCTCTGGCTCACTCTACTGGCTTGTAGAGGAGATCTTACAGATTGGTTGGTACAATGCCGACTTTTTTGTGGATGGCGAACTCATTGGTTCTTTCCCCTTCGAAATCCGCCAATAACCTAACAAAAATAGCTAAAAATTGCACTTTTTCGCACAAATATTTGTGTATGTGCAAAAAAAGCACTAATTTTGCACGCTTTTTTGAGAAAGCATATAGATGTGACATCGTTTGGATCATAGAATCATGCGAGGTCATTATTGTTTAACTAATTTATTATCAACTACTACAATGTATTTGACATCTGAGAAAAAAGCAGAACTCTTTGCTAAGTATGGCAATGACGCTAAGAACACAGGTTCTGCAGAGAGCCAAATCGCTCTGTTCACTTTCCGTATCAACCACCTTACAGAGCACCTCAAGAAGAACCA
>JAZQSZ010000032.1:0-3149 GCA_045630365.1 Paludibacteraceae bacterium
GAATCGCCAAACAACAACCTATTAAGGAAATTTATCAACTCTTTTAGGATACCTCACAACCTTTTTAGGAAACCTATCAAAAAGTGACGATTCTTAAGAAACCTTTCCAGGAATAGTGTAAACCTTTTTCAGTTTTAATCAGAAGGGTTACTGAAAGGATACAGAAGGGATATGAATCACATACTAATCACATACTAATCTCATAGTAATCACATAGTAATCACATAGTGAAGGTGGCTTATGAACCCGTCATTCCTCCGTAAATGGAAAAGTAAAGGGGCTATGCAAAGGGACTATGCCATAATTTTGATATTTTTTGGCATTAATATTTGTATAATTCAAAAAAAAGTTGTAATTTTGCGCGTTCTAAACATTTATACAATAATTGAATTAAAATCAATACCCAATATGAAGAAACTTTCTTTACTACTCATTTCTCTTTTTGTATGCTCAATGAGCTGGGCAGCCAATCCTATTCCAAATATTTTGGCTACAGACTTGCGCTATGTGCCTCACCCATATTTGGATAGTTACTATTTCTCTTTTTATGTCAATACCAAACCTGCGAAAGCTATCTTCCGTTTCTATAAGTCATACGACAAAATGAAACAGAGTATCAGCGTGGTACACGATGATCTCTACAATGGAACGAATACGCACACACCAGATTTTATATACGAAGTACCTGCAGACAAATTGCATCAAGGTAAAATCGAAGTGGAATTTAAGATGGCTGGCGGTAAAATCGTTAGTGGTAAAATCACTGAGCCTATTTTGCCTCCAGGTGAGTGGTATTGGAGTGTCTATGTCGAAGCCCCTCGTAGAAGTACCGAGTTTGGTGTGATGTATCGTTTGCAAGGTGTAACGCATGCTACCGATGGTGATCAACGTAGATATATCACTGTCAATAACTACCCAGAGACTGATATGTTTGGCTCATTGTTTGTGGGCTACAACGCACGTACTACAGACGATGCAACTCGTGGCAATAGAGGTTTGCATATCCATGGCATAAGTGACGAAGGTAATAGCAATGATGAGAAGGCAGATATTACTAGTACAACTCGTTATACTTTGCGTACAACATATCTGAATAAGAATATGGAGGGTATGATAAATTATCCTCGCCGATTGGCTGTGGCTCCTGATGGAAAGGTGTTTATTGCAGACGAAGGTAATTATGGAAGTGGTGGTGGCGCTACGATTCAGTACTTTGAACGAGGCGGTGTCAAGATGTGGGATCCTAATTCTCCGAAAAAGTTTACTACTTTTTCAACCAATATATTGGGTACTTCCACGGGTGTTGCGTTCTGGCAACATGGATCGCAATGGAAATTGTATGCGACCAATACCTATGATGAGTTTGTTCGTCATGGTAACAATTATACAGGCGAACCATCTACTCTTGGTACGAAGGACAAATTTGATAATAGCAGCAATGCCTTTGGACGAAATGGATATGTAGAGCACTTGCTGAATAATACTTTCTCTGGTTATACTTCACAAACCCAACGTCACTACAAGAAAGGTGATGCTAGTGGAAATATGGGTATTGTGGCTATGGATAAGGGTATTTGGTTTTGCCAACACCGTGAGCATACTGTAGCCATCAAGAAAAAGATACGTGATGCTCTCGCTGACAACCTTGATGCATATATCTTGGCCTTTATGCCTTACGGAACAAGTGATAAGACCTGGACCTCTTGTACAGACAATGGTGTTAACAGTAGTTATGTGACCACTGCAAAAGCCAGCGATTTCTCACAAAAAGAATCATCTCCTGTGCAATCTACTCCTGGTGGAGGTATTGCATATAAAAAATACAAAGTGGCTGGAGGTGTACAAAAGGAGTATCTCTTTATTCCTAACCACGATGGTAATATTGCCCGAGTAGAAATTACTAAATGGAGTGGAAACACCCCTACTGTTCCTGCGGGTAATGTCAAGATATTTACAACACCAGACTATCTCAAAGGAACAAGGACCTTTACGCAAAGTGGTGCGACTGTTAGTTGGAAAACTTCATTTATTACCTCTATGGAGTTTGACTATGCTGGTAACCTAGTAACCACAGCGGGTAAGGGTAACCATGATGCTCCTCAAGATATTGTTATCTACACCATGCCATACCCTGACCGCGTAAATGCACAAGAGATTCAGGCGCCTAATAGTTGCCGATTTATTCCAGAGCGTCTTAGCCAAAATGATATGCAGCAGAAGCATATAGATGCTGTGGTAAATCAATATATTCCAACTAACGCTACTTGCTCTTTGGATCTCTATCGCCCATTGCAAGGTGGTACATTTAATACAATTACTTTGCCATTTGATGTTAAGAGTTTAAGTGAATTGCCTTATGGTGTGAAAGAGGTGAGAAAATTTACTGGAACAGAATTGAAGAATGTAGGTGGCGAAAATATATTGTACTTCAACTTTGAGAAGATCAATTTCTCTGGCGAGGACATTATGAAAGCCGGTCAACCATATGTAATATTACCAACTAACGATGTGGTGGGTATTGTGTCGTTTAAACAAAAAGTTCAGTTTACAACGAATGAATCTACAACCATCCCAGGTGGTGAATGGGGTAACTTCGTTGGTTTCTTCCCTTACCGAGAGATGGCTAGTGACCCAGAGACTCTTATGTTGGTAGCAGACAACCGCCTGGCAGAGATAGAGGAGGGTACAATGAACGGTTTCCGTGCGTATTTCCAATTGCTAAAAGCTGTTCCTGCTAATACCTTGTCTATGCTCCACTTCAAGAAAGATGCTCCTACTGGAATGGAGATTGTGGTAGATGGCAAAGTTGTGAATGTAGAGAAACTCCTCCGCGATGGTCGCGTGTACATACGCGCAGGCGAAACCTTATATACTATTGATGGCACTCTAGTGCAATAGGCCTACCCCAACCCCCTTGTATAGGCAAGGAGGCGAGAGGTTATATAGGCGAGGGTAAATCAGCAAACTTCGAAAGAGGTTTGCTGATTGATTTTCTATTGCAAAAGAAAAGGGAACTATATACATGTTGACACTGCAACCCCAAACGACAAGAATTATGTCAATCAACAACAATAACAACATTTCTTTTTCAACAACTTGCGCGGCAATCAACTCCCTGCCGCGCTCAAGGAATATCATGTAAGTGTCAA
>JAZQSZ010000033.1:0-10342 GCA_045630365.1 Paludibacteraceae bacterium
TATACTAATCTTATAGTAATCACATAGTATGAACCCGTCATGAACCCGTAAGTGATGGTTTAGGGTTTAGTGTTTAGAGTTAAAAATGAACTATGAGTGATAAGTGATGAGGAGGGATAGATAAAATCTATCTTTTTTGCAAATAATTTGTATTTTCTTGCATATGTCCTAAATTTTGTAGTATTTCGAGGGCACCGATCTCATTCGTAAACTCATTCGACCACCTCGAAAGTACGTTCGCGTTATGCTGCAAATACTCCAGTTCGCTCGAAATTTATAAGAAAATCGGCTACGCCTTAATTATCCGCTACCCATCATCTCATTTTCAAGCGAGCTTGAATGAGTGATGAATACCGTATAAATAGATTAAAATCTATTATTTTCTAATAAATTACTCGCTTTACTTGCGTATTTGCATTTTTTGTAGTACCTTTGTACCCGATTTTAATATGCATAACTATGGCTACACAGATTTCGACATTAGGGGAGTTTGGTTTGATTAAACACTTGACTAAGGATTTTCAAGCACAACAAACCTCTACACAAAAAGCTATTGGCGATGATGCTGCGGTGCTCAACTTCGGCAACAAACGCACACTAGTGACTACCGATCTACTTCTAGAAGGTATTCACTTTAATCTCGAGTATGTGCCTCTCAAGCATCTCGGGTACAAAGCTGCTGTGGTGAACTTCTCCGATATCTACGCCATGAATGGCAAACCAACACAAATAACTGTGTCTTTGGGTATTAGTCAGCGTTTCTCTGTAGAAGACCTCGAGCAACTATATGCCGGAATCAAGCTCGCTTGCGAGCGCTACGGTGTAGACTTAGTAGGTGGCGACACTTGTGCCTCAATGACTGGCTTGACCATCTCTATCACCTGTCTTGGCGAAGCATACGAATCCGACATAGTTTACCGCAATGGTGCACAAGTTAACGACCTGATCTGTGTGACAGGTAATCTGGGTACTGCCTATATGGGTTTGCAACTCCTTGAACGCGAGCGCATCGTGATGAACACCGATGAGAACGCTACGCCTGCTTTCGAAGGTCGTGAGTACCTCCTCGAGCGCCAACTCAAACCAGAAGCTCGCAAAGATATCATTGAGCAATTGCATAAGGCAGGCATCAAGCCTACCGCGATGATGGATATCTCCGACGGATTGAGCAGCGAGCTCAAACATATCTGTTCACAATCCGGAGTGGGTTGTGCTATCTACGAAGACAAACTCCCAATCGACTACCAAGCTGCGGCACTAGCCGAGGAGATGAATCTCAATATCGTGACCTGTGCGTTAAATGGTGGCGAGGATTATGAACTATTGTTCACTTGCAAACTGGATGATTACGAGAAACTAGTTCCAATAGAGGATGTCTATCTCATCGGTCATATCACTAAAGCAGAGCACGGATTGAACATCGTGGGACGCAATGGCGAAGAACTGCCTCTTCAAGCCCAAGGATGGAGCGCTTTCAAGGAGTGATAATTCCCACTGATCTCACGGATAATCACAGAAAGACAACAAATATTCGAAACTTATTAAACTCTATATAGAATGGACGCAAAATACAATCCAACAGACATCGAAGCCAAATGGTATCAATATTGGCAAGATCAAAAACTTTTCCACAGTACTCCTGATGGTCGTGAACCTTATACCGTAGTTATCCCTCCACCAAATGTGACAGGTGTACTACACATGGGTCACGTACTCAACAATACTATCCAAGATATCTTGGTTCGTCGTGCTCGCCTCGAGGGCAAGAACGCTTGCTGGGTGCCTGGTACTGACCATGCATCTATCGCTACCGAAGCTAAGGTGATCAAGCGCCTCAAAGAGCAAGGTATCAACAAGTCTGATCTTACTCGCGAGGAGTTCCTCAAGCACGCTTGGGCTTGGACAGAGGAGCACGGTGGTATCATCCTTAAGCAATTGCGCACTCTAGGCTGCTCTTGCGACTGGGATCGTACTGCTTTCACTATGGACGAGACACGCTCCAAAGCCGTAATCGATGTGTTCTGCGACCTCTACAACAAAGGCCTCATCTATCGCGGTCTCCGTATGGTGAACTGGGACCCAGAGCGTCAAACTGCCCTCAGCGACGAGGAGGTGATCTACCAAGAGGAGCACAGCAAACTCTATTACCTCAAGTATTATGTAGCAGACCTTTCCGACACGTCTGACTTGTCCGACTTGTCGGAAGAAAATGTCATCCACCGCGATGAGAAAGGTTATTACGCAGTAGTAGCTACTACCCGTCCAGAGACTATCATGGGTGACGTGGCAATGTGTATCAACCCTAAAGACCCTAAGAACCAATGGCTCAAGGGTAAACATGTAATCGTACCTAAAGTGGGTCGTGTGATCCCTGTTATTGAGGACCGCTATGTAGAGATAGAGTTCGGTACTGGTTGCTTGAAGGTTACTCCTGCACACGATGTGAATGACTACGCACTCGGACAAAAATACAACCTCACTACCTACGATATCTTCACCGCTGATGCGCATGTCAACGTAGAAGGACTAGAGCCTGAGATATACAACAATGTGGCTGCATACCAAGGTATGGACCGCTTCGACTGTCGCAAGCAAATCGCTGCAGACTTGCTCAACGAGGGTTTGTTGGAGAAGACTGAAGACTACACCAACAAGGTAGGTTACTCTGAGCGTACCAATGTGCCAATCGAGCCACGCTTGAGTCTCCAATGGTTTATCCGCATGCAACACTTTGCAGATATCGCTCTTCCACCAGTAATGGAGGATGATATCGTGTTCTATCCAACCAAATACAAAAACACCTATCGCAACTGGCTTGAGAATATCAAAGACTGGTGTATCTCTCGCCAACTCTGGTGGGGGCATCGTATACCTGCCTTCTATGAGAAAGCACTTCTCGCTGAGACAGGTGCAGAGAACTATCCTGAGGATAAGATCATTGTGGCTCCTACCATCGAGGCTGCTGCTGAGAAATCTGGTTTGAGCGTGGATGCTTTGGTACAAGACGAAGGTGCACTCGATACATGGTTCTCTTCTTGGCTCTGGCCTATCAGCCTCTTCGACGGCATTGAGAACCCAGGCAATGAGGAAATCAACTACTACTATCCAACCGCTGACCTCGTGACAGGTCCAGATATCATCTTCTTCTGGGTAGCACGTATGATCATGGCAGGTTATGAGTATATCGGTAAGATGCCATTCCGTCATGTTTATTTCACAGGTATCGTGCGTGATAAATTGGGCCGTAAGATGTCCAAATCATTGGGTAACAGCCCAGATCCACTCGACTTGATTGCTCGTTATGGTGCAGATGGTGTGCGTATGGGTATGATGCTCTGCGCTCCTGCGGGCAACGATATCCTCTTTGATGATAGTCTTTGCGAGCAAGGACGTAACTTCTGCAACAAGATTTGGAACTGCTTCCGATTGATTAAGGGATGGGAAGTTCAGGAGTTTAGTAGTTCAGAGGTGAATAAGTGGGGTATCGCTTGGTTCGAATCTGTACTCGCTAAAGCACAAGTAGAGATTGCTGACCTCTTCAGCAAGTACCGTTTGAGTGAGGCATTGATGGCAATCTACAAACTCTATTGCGACGAGTTCTCTGGTTGGTACCTCGAGATCATCAAACCAGCATATGGTCAACCTATCGATAAAGAGACCTATGAGAAGACCCTCGGTTTCCTCGATACTATGCTCAAACTCCTCCACCCATTTATGCCATTTATCACAGAGGAATTGTGGCAAAACCTTGCAGAGCGTAAGGAAGGTGAGAGTTTGATGGTGACTCCATTGGAGAAAGTTCTGGAGTTTAGTGGTTCAGAAGTGAAGGAGGCAGAGGAGTTGTTTGAGATTATTTCTTCTATCCGTAATATTCGTGCGCAAAAGAATATTTCTCCTAAAGAGGTATTGACCCTCGTTTGTCCAGAGGCATTGCCTGCAGTGGTAGTGAAATTGGCGAATGTAGAGTTGGCAGTAGGCGCAGAGAAGAGCGCAGGTAGCGCATCCTTCATTATCGGTACTACTGAGTATAGCGTTCCATTGGAGAAATTTATCAATGTGGATGAAGAGCTCAAGAAACTTCAAGCCGAGTTGGCTCACCAAGAGGGCTTCCTCCGCGGCGTAATGGGTAAACTCAGCAATGAGCGCTTTGTGCAAAACGCAAAACCAGAAGTGGTAGAGCTCGAGCGTAAGAAGAAAGCCGATGCTGAGAAACGTATCGCTACGCTCAAGGAGGCGATTGCTGCGCTGAAATAATCAGCGAGTTGAAAAAGTTTTAGTCGCAACGGCGTTGCTGTTCTAAAAGTTTTAAAGGTTGAATGAAAGACTTAGCATCACTTCGTGAGGAAATCGACCAACTGGATGAACAGTTGTGGGAGGTCATTGGCAAGCGTGCGGATGTGGTTCGTCAAATAGGCGAATGGAAACATCAGCATGGCGAGTCAGTCCTCCAACCCCAGCGATGGCAGCAAGTGTTGCAACATTGTCAAACCATAGCCGAAAAGCATGGGCTAAGCGAGACGGTCGTTCAAGAAGTGATGAAAGCAATACATAACGAAAGCGTCAGGATTGAGTCCTGATGCTTTTGTTATTTAGTTTGGCACGGTTTTTGTTACTATAAAACAAGGAAATTTTATTTCCTCTATTGGCGTGTAATAATAAAATCTTTATCATATGCAAACAACAATTGATATTCGTGAACTGCAAGAGCGCATTGAGCGCGAGAGTTCTTTTGTAGATGCTCTAACAATGGGTATGAACCAAATGATTGTAGGTCAAAAACATTTGGTGGAGAGTCTTTTGATTGGTCTTTTGGCAGATGGACATATCCTCTTGGAGGGTGTGCCTGGTTTGGCAAAAACCTTGGCCATTAAAACATTGGCACAGTTGGTGAAAGCGGATTTTAGCCGTATTCAGTTTACTCCTGACCTCTTGCCTGCCGATGTGATTGGTACACAAATCTACTCACAAAAATCAGAGGAGTTTAAGGTAAAACAAGGACCTATCTTTGCTAATTTTGTGTTGGCAGATGAGATCAACCGTGCTCCTGCGAAAGTGCAATCTGCTTTGTTGGAGGCTATGCAAGAGCGTCAAATCACTATCGGTGAGCAGACATACAAACTCGATGAGCCATTCCTCGTGCTCGCTACTCAAAACCCTGTGGAGCAAGAGGGTACTTATCCATTGCCAGAAGCACAAACAGACCGTTTTATGCTTAAGGTAGTGATCGGCTATCCTAAGAAAGAGGAAGAGAAGCAAATTATTCGTCAAAATATTACTGGTGAAAAGACCGTAGTAACTCCTATCTTGAGCACTGAGGATATTCTCAAAGCACGCGAGATTGTGCGTGAGGTGTATATCGATGAGAAGATTGAGCGTTACATCGTAGATATCGTGTTTGCTACTCGTGAGCCTGAGGCATATGGTTTGGAAGGTCTGAAACCAATGATTAACTTTGGTGGCTCCCCACGTGCTAGTATCAACTTGGCATTGGCAGCCCGTGCATACGCCTTTATCCATCGTCGCGGTTATGTGATCCCAGAGGATGTACGCGCAGTATGCTACGATGTACTTCGTCATCGTATTGGTCTTACCTATGAGGCTGAGGCTAATAATATCACAACCGAAGATGTGATTACTGAGGTTTTGAATGCTGTACAAGTACCATAACAGACCGCTCTGCGGACTGTTAGAGTTGAGTGTTTAGTGTTTAGAGTTTAGAGGGAATGACTTCAGAAGAACTATTAAAACGAGTACGGAAGATAGAGATTAAGACTCGCCGATTGAGTCGCAATATCTTCGCGGGCGAGTATCACTCGCAGTTCAAAGGACGCGGTATGGCGTTCTCTGAAGTGCGCGAATACCAACCCGGAGATGATGTGCGCTCTATCGACTGGAATGTGACTGCGCGTCTTAATAAACCCTATATCAAGGTCTTTGAAGAAGAGCGCGAACTGACTGTGATGCTGCTGGTGGATGTGTCAGGTAGTCGTCATTTTGGTACGCTCACACAGATGAAACGTGATATGATGGCAGAGGTGGCTGCTACCCTTGCGTTCTCAACTATTGCGAATAACGATAAGGTGGGTGTGATATTCTTCTCCGATAAAATAGAGAAATTTATCCCTGCTCAAAAGGGTAAAACGCATGTTTTGCACATTATTCGTGAGTTGCTAAGCTTTGAGCCTAGTTCTACTGGAACCAATATGGCACAAGCCTTGCAGTATTTCTCCAATGCGCAAAAACGCCATTGTACCGCTTTCCTGATATCGGACTTTATTGGTGTTGATGGATTGGAAAAACCACTGATGATTGCTTCTAATCGTCATGAGGTGAACGCTATACAGATATATGACCGTCGTGAAACAGAATTGCCTGATGTGGGATTGATCAAGTTCCATGATGCGGAAACAGGGCAAGACCTATGGGTGGACACCGCTGTGACTAGCGTGCGTGAGCAGTATGCCAGCGAGTGGAAGCAGAATCAAAGTCGTATAGAGCAATTATGCACCAAGACGGGCGTTATACGTGTGAGCGTGCGCACGGATGAGGATTATGTCAAGGCATTGATGCAACTGTTTAAGAAGTAAGGAGTTTAGGAGTTCAGGAGTTATATTGACCAATTATGATAGCAACGATTTTGGCGCTGATAGTAAGCGCAACATTAGATAGTACTACACTCTTTATCGGTGATCAAACCGATTTGCACTTGCGTGCAACCTGTGCGGCAGGTGAGCAAGTGACTATGCCGGTGTTGGATAAAGAACTGATCCCCGGTGTGGAGATTGTGGATCGTACGATTGTAGATACGCTCTCGCTTAAAGATGGTCGTGTGCAATATGATCAATATTTGACCTTGACCTCGTTTGAGGATTCGTTGTTCTATATCGCACCTCTTCCTTTTGTGAACGGAGATGACACGGTATGGAGCGAAGGCCTAACATTGAATGTGGTACAACCTTTTGAAATGGATACCACAGATATGGCTATCACAGATATTAAGGGTGTGTATAAAGCACCTATCTGGTGGTGGGGTATCTTCAGATGGGTGTTGCTAGCGCTCTTATTGGCAGGTGTAGGAGTTGCAGGTTATTACCTGATAACCTACTTGCAGAACCGCAAGCGTGAAGAACAAGGTAATGAAGTGATTACCATACCTTTGCGCCCAGCCGAGGAAGTGGCATTGGAGAAGTTGGATGCCATTAAGGAGAAGAAAATCTGGCAACAAGGTCAAGTGAAGGAGTATTACACCCAACTCACTGATGTGGTGCGTGAGTATATCGCGCGTCGTTTTGAGGTGAGTAGCGTGGAGCAGACTTCGGATGAAACATTGCGAGACATACGTCCATTGCTCAACGAACGCAAAGACCTATATGACCAATTGCGTAAGATGCTGACTTTGGCAGACTTGGTGAAGTTTGCTAAGTGGAGCACCACACCCGATGAGAATGAGTTGAGTTTGCGTAATGCATATACTTTTGTGAAGGAAACTGCGATTAAAAGTTTAGAGGACGGTGCTGAAGCACCTACTGTTTAGAGTTTAGAGGTATGACATTTGCTAGTCCAGGATATTTGTTTTTGTTGCTCCTATTAGTACCAATAGTGGGTTGGTATATATGGAAATTGCACAGTGCGCATGCTGCGGTGCAGTTGTCTTCTATTGCAAGTTTGCAACAGCAACCTAAGAGTCTGCGCGTATGGTTGATCCATGTGCCTTTTGTGTTGCGCGTGTTGTTAGTGACCCTGTTGTCCTTGGCATTGGCGCGACCACAATTGAGCAATCGTTGGCAGTCAGAGTCCACCGAAGGTATCGATATCATGATGGCATTGGATATCTCGGGTACAATGCTTGGCGAGGACCTCAAACCTAACCGTTTGGAGGCAGCCAAAGCGGTAGCAACAGATTTTGTGTTGTCTCGTCCTAATGATCAGATTGGTTTGGTCGTGTTTGCCGGTGAGAGTTTTACGCAATGTCCTTTGACAACGGATCATGCTGTGTTGGTTAATCTGTTCCAGTCTGTTAAGTTTGGAATGATAGAGGATGGTACTGCCATAGGTTTGGGTCTAGCAAATGCGGTTAATCGCATGAAAGACTCACCTACGAAGTCCAAAGTAGTGATTCTGTTGACTGATGGTAGTAATAACCGTGGTGATATTGATCCACAAACTGCTGCTGAGATTGCTAAGACCTTTAATATACGCGTGTACGCGATAGGCGTAGGTAGTTATAGCAAAGAGGTGAAAGTGCCTATCCATACTCCATATGGTGTGCAATATGGTACGATGAGCTCGGAGTTTGATGAGACAACCCTACGTAATATTGCCCAAATGACAGGTGGTGAGTATTTTCGTGCCACAGATAACAATAGTCTGCGTGCTATTTATAGTCAAATTGACCAATTGGAAAAGACCAAGATTCGTGTGCGTGAGTATTCCAAACGCACTGAGCATTTTGCGCCATTCTTGATGGCAGCATTGGCATGTTTATTGTTGGAATTGTTGCTCCGTTACTTTGTATTGAGAACAGTGGCGGAGTAGAGTTTAGTGTTTAGAGTTTAGTGTTCAAGGCAAGGATATATGTTTCGATTTGCTAATATAGAAATCTTATGGTGGCTGCTCACGATCCCTGCGTTCGTGGTGGCATACGTAGTCTATACTCGTCGTAAGGCACGTCAGTTGGCAGAGTTTGGTGATCCTGAACTCATGGCCCAACTCATGCCAGATGCTTCTAAGAGTCGTCCGATATGGAAGTTTAGTTTGCTGTTGCTAGCATTGGTACTATTGATCATTGCAGCGGCTCGTCCTCAGTTTGGACAAAAAGAGAAGACCGTCAAGCGTCAAGGCATCGAGGTGATGGTAGCATTGGATATATCCAATTCTATGCTTGCAGAGGATGTGGCACCTAATCGTTTGGATCGTGCTAAGCAAATGCTCAGCAAGATGATTGATAATATGGTGGATGATAAAGTAGGCTTGGTAGTGTTTGCCGGAGAAGCATTTACCCAATTGCCTATCACCTGCGACTATGTGTCTGCTAAAATGTTCCTCAATACCATTTCACCTTCGTTGATTGCTACCCAAGGTACTGCTATAGGTGCGGCTCTTCAAACTGCTATTACCGCTTTTGGTAGTAACGAGAGCGAGGTAGGGCGTGCGATTATCCTAATCACAGATGGTGAGAACCACGAAGATGATGCGATTGCAGCGGCTAAACAGGCACAAGAGTTGGGCATACAAGTGTTTGTAGTAGGTATCGGTAAACCCGAAGGTTCGCCTATTCCTATGCCTGGTACGAATGATTATTTCAAGGATCGTAGCGGACAAGTGGTGGTAAGTCGTTTAAATGAGGAGATGTGCCAACAAGTAGCTCAAGCAGGTAAGGGTATTTATGTGCGTTGTGATAATACCAATACCGCTATGCGTGCCTTGCAACAGGAGTTGGAGAACATAGCTACTACGGAGTTAGAATCAACGGTGTATGCTGATTATAACGAACAATACCAATCATTTGTACTGTTGGCATTATTGCTCCTTGTGATAGAATTTTTCATAATGAGTCGCAAGAATCATCGCCTCCATCGCATGGATTTGTTTAAAGAGAGTGAAAACTAAAAACTATACAAAGATGAATCGAATTCTAGTTATATTGATCGCATTATTCTGCATTACGCAACTATGGGCTCAACAAGAGAGTCCCGATTTGCGTCGTGGCAACAAGGAATATAAGCACGAGAACTACACCGAAGCGGAGGTCAATTATCGTCGTGGTTTGGAAAAAAACAACGACTCTTTTGAGGGACATTTTAATTTGGGAGATGCACTGTTTCGTCAGGAGAAGTATCCAGAGGCATTGGAGCAATACCAAAAAGCCGAAACGCTACTAAAAGGTGATGATAAGACACGCAAAGCAGAACTAGATAGACGATTGGCAGCTACCTATCATAATATGGGTAATGCATTGTATGCGCAACAACAATACGATAAGTCTGTGGCTGCATACCAACAATCATTGCGCCACAATCCGAAAGATAATGATACGCGTTATAACTTGGTGAAAGCAATGCAGCAGTTGCAACAGCAACAACAGCAACAACAGCAGCAAAACCAACAACAGAACCAAGAGCAGAAAAACGATTCGACCCAACAGCAACAGCAGCAACAACAAGAGCAACAGCAAAATCAACAACAAGAGCAGAATCAAGATCAAATGGATCGTGAAACCGCAGAGCAGATTTTGCAAGCACTCGAACAAGACGAACAGGAGACACAAGAGAAACTTCAACGCCAACAAGGTAAGAAACGTCGCGTAGAGAAAAACTGGTAAGATTATGAAAAAGATACTATC
>JAZQSZ010000034.1:0-13014 GCA_045630365.1 Paludibacteraceae bacterium
AAAGTAGAAAATAATTTAGGACTAAACACGTCCTTGAAAGAGAAAAAAGTTTTCATATCCTTAAAAAAATAGACTATTCGTGATGATAGGGCTCTCCTCGAAGGATAGTCATCGCCCTATAAAGTTGTTCTACAAAAAACAGACGTACCATCTGATGGGAGAAAGTCATTTTGCTGAGCGATATTTTCCCATTAGCACGCTGGTAAACACCCTCGGAAAAACCATAAGGTCCACCTACCACAAACACCACATCTCTGCCCGATGACATACGTTTCTGAACATAATCAGCAAATTCAACAGAACGAAACTCTTTGCCATGTTCATCAAGTAGAACTAAATCAGTATTGGGAGTGATTGCACGCAAAATAAGTTCACCCTCTGCTTGCTTTTGCTGCTCTGGAGTGATGGATTTGGTATTTTTAAGTTCGGGAATAATTTGCAGCGCAAAAGGAATATAGTGTGTCAGACGCTTTTGATATTCCTGTATGAGCAGTTCAATATGAGTATCGGTGGTTTTACCGACCACTAACAGCGTTATTTTCATAAACCTCGTTGTTTTTTAATATGCTCATATGCCTCATTGATTCCTCTAAACTTATCTGTAGCCTGTTGGCGAATATTCTCACCCGCATTAGCTACCTTATCTGGATGATACTTCATCGCCATACGACGATAAGCTTTCTTGACCTCCTCATCCGTAGCAGAAGGTTGAATCTCCAACGCAGTATATGCCCAATTAGTATCTTTTTGACGTTTGAATAATGCAACTATCGATTGATAATCAGCATATTTAATAGCCATATTGGTGGCGATACGATTGATTACATTTAACTCAGTGCTGTCTATCTCGCCATCTGCATTAGCAACTTGTAAGAGTAGATGCAAGAATTCTAGTCTAGTTGAATAGTTAACATATTGCGCCACTTGTTGTGCTACTGCAGCCTCATCTATATGCTGCTTGAGCAACTCCTTCAATAGCTGCAATGCTTGCTTAGCACCTTCCTCTCCAAATGTGCGCAACAAAAAAGGTTTTATGAAATTAATCTCAGATTTTAGGACTTGTCCATCTGCCTTGATAACGCTTGCTAGTAGCACAATAATGGATACACGTATATCTCCTTGTGTGGGTCGTTTGAATCCACGAGAAGTATTTGTTCGTGAACTTCCAACATCAGAATGCTGTTTAGCAGAATCTAATGCTGAGCCAATCCATACACCAATAAGCGCACCAATAGGACCTCCAACTGCAAAGCCTAATCCTCCTAATATCCATTTACCGAGTGACATGATTTATGAGTTTAATTGTTAGAGTTTAGATATAGCATATTGCAGGTCTTCAGGAGTATCAACTCCAATAGAGGCGTAATGGGTAAGCGCAACACGTATGGTAAAGCCATTTTCAAGCCAACGGAGTTGCTCCAATGACTCGCTTTTCTCAAGTGGAGATGGAGACAACTGCGTTATTTGTTGCAAGACATCAGCGCGATAGGCATACATTCCGATATGACGAAAATGTTTTCCCTGTTGAAGCCACTCGCTTGGCTCTACTCCACGGAGATATGGAATCACACTACGCGAGAAATAAAGAGCTCTACCTATGGTTGTATCGTTAGAAGTTCGTGTTTCATACGCAATTGCCACTTTAACGTAGTTTGGATTTTGCAATTCCTCCCACGTATCCTTCGCTGTGAAAGGATGGACAAGAGTGGCGATCTGAGTAGGGAAACAATCCATCAAGGCCTGAATCTGATCGGGTTGGATAAAAGGCTCATCACCTTGTATATTGACTACAACTATGTCCTGATGATTCGGCAGTTCTACACGATTCTGAAGTTCAGAAGTATATATTTGATATGCTTCGTATACGCGATCCGTACCACAAGTATGATTGGGAGATGTCATGACCACCTCTCCACCAAATGCTCTTACACAGTCATAAATACGCATATCGTCAGTAGCGACGAGAACATGCTCTAAGACCTGTTTTGCCTGCTCATACACGCGCTGGATCATAGGTTTGCCACCTAAATCAGCTAATGGTTTGCCAGGAAAACGAGTACTCGCGTAACGAGCAGGTATGATACCGATAAACATCATTAGCGAACAGGATTATTCATCATCCTCAATGTATTGGTATGGTGTATCAACTGGTTTTTTAGTCCATTTTGTACGAATATAATCAAAACCATAACGGCTATTCTTTTTCTTATGTCCGTAACCATAGCCATAACCGTAACCATAGCCATAACCATAGCCGTAACCATAGCCATAACCATATTTAGACCCATAACCATAGCCGTAGCCGTAGCGCTTACCTGATTTATCAGTAGGAATATCAGAGAGAATGATATTGACCTTATCTTTGTGATAAAGAGCAATATTATCCAATGTTTGTTTAGCAAAGCGTTTGTCAGTAGAAGTACAACGCAATACATAAAGTGTGATATCCGTTTGCTCAATGAGTGCCATCGCATCAGGAACAATACCGACAGGAGAAGAGTCTATGATAATATAAGTATATCGCTCACGCAAGGTTTGCAACATCTCGGATAATTTTTCACAACGTATTAACTCACCTGGGTTTGGTGGTATAGTACCCGCAGCAATAACATCAAAACCTAGTTCCTCATTGTGAATAATAATATCATCTAGTTGACAATCTCCAATAAGATAATTCGTCACACCAATGGCAGCTTCTATACCTAATTTCTCATGAATATCTGGTTTGCGGATATCCATATCAATCAAAAGAGTTGGGTGTCCTGTCATGGAATAGAGTGCTGCAAGATTCGTTGAGATATAAGTTTTACCATCACCAGATTGTGTTGAGGTAACTGCCACAGCAATATTGGTTTTGCGCATAACTTTAAACTCAATACGCATACGTATATTACGCAACATCTCGGCATAACTAGAACGAGGTTTCTTACGAGCATATGTAGGATCTTGTGATTTAACATGACGCAACAAACCTAGCACATCAAATACAGACAAACGTTCTGCCTCTTTGAGTGTACGGATCTTATTATTCAGCAATTCTGATAAAATCAAAAGGAGCAATGGTATAAGCAAACCAAAAGCAAGATATGACATGGTATTTTTGCGTTTCTCCTTACTATTCATCGCGTATGTAGTGCGCGCGCGATCCATCACTTCGCTATCAGGGGTATTACCAGCCTTTTGAATCTCAGACTCAGCACGTTTTTGCAAGAAGAATGTATAATAATTATCATCAATACGATAGTTACGCTCAATGGCCACCATCTGCAATTCCTTTTCGGGCAAAGAACGAATCTCTCGTTCAACTTCTCGCATTCGAATATTTAAATCTTTTTTCTCAATCTCCAAGGAGGTCGTCATCGATTGTACAATCTCGGCAATAGCAGACTTAACATTTTCAATATCGGTAGTAAATTTAGCATAGAACACGTTCTTCTCACTAAGTTCACCACGTTGAATTTGCAAATCGTTGAGTTGTTGAACTAATTGCATGAGCATTGGCTCATTCAACCCCAATGTAGAAGGAGCGATGACTGCACCTTGTTCAATCTTTTGATCCAAATAGTTAGACAGATAATCGAGATATGTCTCTTTCAATCTTAGAGCCATTTGTTGTTGGTCATACTGACTAGCCTTAGACATCAGACCACCCGCATAAGAATTGACGTCTACAAACTTATTCTCCTGACGGAAATTGGTCATCGCACCTTCGCTCTTGGTAAGACTCTTTTGCAATACCTCCAACTGCTCATTGATAAAGGCAATAGATTTTTCTGCAACCATATTCTTGCGCTCCACGTTTTGCAAGAGATAAATTTCACAAAGTTTGTCTATAAATTCGCGGTCGCGCTCAGGAGTTTCACTAATCAACTGGATACCCAACACGGTACTGCGCTCTGTAACAAAATTAAGTTGCAAGCGACCAGAGAACTCATCTGTAAGACTCTCGCGAGAGCGGAAACGAAAATAAACATGTTGACCAGGACGCATCATTAAATTTGTAGGCCAGATACGTGCAGTAAAGAGAGAGGTTTGTAATTCTTCTCCATAGTGCGTAACATAATTAAATGGATAATCCTCGTTGAGGGTTGTTATTAACAATGATCCATCCGCCTGTACATCACATCGGAATAGATGTTGATATGCCATAGGAGCCACCTGTGAATATTCCACAGAGATAGGAGAATTACGATAGATATTACGTGTTTTAAAACGTCCTTTCGTAATATACTCCACATTCATAAATGGTAGAGAGTCCACTGTACGCGCAATCAAGTCATAACTTCCTATGATAATAAGTTGGTTATTGACGTTCGTATAACCAGCTCCCACACCAAAACCTTGCATAATTGACGCAGAACCATACCCTCCACCTCCAGACTCTTTGATGATCATCGTACCTGTCGTCAAATAACGTTCAATGACACGTTTATTCTTTAAATATGCCAATGAAAATGCTATTATTGCAGCTATTACAAATAAATACCAATGGTGTAGGATACGAATGACCCACTCCATTAAATCAAAATTAGAATTCTCTTCTTCCATTGGCATCATGCCATTCTGCAGCAATTCTTCTTGTGCCATAAATGTATTTTTTTAACCATTAATAATCTTAAAATCCAAGACCTGGAATATAATTCAATACTGTAATCAACAATGATACAGAACTTGTAATCAATGCTAAGAAACCACTATAACTGGATTGTTTATAAAAACTACCAGTATCACGACTCACATATATCAAATCATTAGGATATATGTAGTAGTATTTAGAGTCGATAATAGAATTGGTACGAATATCAAACTCAAGGACTTGAGGCTCAGCGTTTCCGCGCGGACGTATGATACGTACATGGCGTCGATCACCGGAATTCATCAAATCACCTGTCATAGCTAGTGCTTGAAAGATAGTCATTCGCTCCTTATAGATAGCATAAGTTCCCGAATTAGCATCACCCAACACAGTAAACTTCTTGTTGTACAATGCCAATTTCACATCGGCATCTGGAATAATCTCACGAAAAGCCACTTTCAAAGTATCTTGTGCTTCCAACTCTGTCAAACCAACTAATTTAACTGGTGGTAAAAATGGAATATCCACTGTACCATCAGAATAAATACGGTAAGAATTAGCGTCTTGACCTGAGCCATTGTTATTTGCAGACAACGTCTTAGCAATTGTTTCATCCATCGTCACAACACGATAGATAATCTCGTCATTCACTTGCAAACGATATGGTTCATAAGCAGCCGAATCGTATTGAGGCAAATCATCGCGTTCTTGCAACAATCCCACTTGACGATAACCATAACAACCACTTAACATCCCCAAGACAACGACAAACAATATATGTATAAAAATCTTTCTCATCCTATTCCCCTCCTTATTTTGCAGTTTCTATTCTATTCATAATTCGCACTACCAAACCATAGACAAATCCACCAAATGCTAATGTTGTAGCCACTACACTGATAGTAGTGGTCACAGAATTCACACCAAAACTTTGTCCTTTGATACGTTGAATATAAATCACATCATTAGGCTCGATGTAGTAGAACTCGGAATTGATAATATCTTTTGAACGCACATCAAACACTTTCACCTGTGTTTGCCCCTCAATTTCACGAACAATTCGCACTTTGCTGCGGTCGCCAAAATCGCCTATATCACCAGCCATTGCTAAGGCCTCAAAGATAGTCACCTTCTCTTTAGGAATAGTAAAAGTACCACTTCCTCTATCACTAATCACACTAAAGGAACGACGTACAATATTAACCTCCACAGAAAGCATCTTGTAATCTTGATACCCTGACACATAAGTGGAAAGTTCACGTTCCAAATCCAATTTAATCTCACGTGTAGTCTTGCCACGAACTGGTATACGACCTACCATCGGATAGTCTATCGAACCATCATCTAGCACAAGATAAGTGTACAAATCATACGAACCACCAGCATTTGCACTCTGACGAATCTGCGAACTATTGATGCCCGTACCAGTAGGATTAAACATCTTGCTTACTCGCTCATCAATTGAATATACATAGACATACAAGCGATCACCTACACGCACCTGATAATCCTCATAGGTCAAAGTATCCGCATAGGTAGGGATACCATGTTTGCCAGACTCTTGCATCAGGTTAACCTTTTTGCTTGTCACACATGAAGCAAACAATACTGGCAATAAAAATATCAATATTTTCTTCATTCTCATATCTAAATTATCTCTTTTCATCCCAACCAAATGGGTGTGGTGACAAAGGCAGTTTTGCCAATGGATGATAATCACCCACAAAACCAATAGGAGTTGCCTTGCGAATATCACTTACAATCTCAATTGAAGGACGTGCTTCCGAGATACGAAAACCATTACCCGCTAAGATCTGTTTATAACTCTCGGTATGCAACTCAGTAAAGCCCTCGCTAAATTCAAACTCTTCGCCATCAATAGACAATGTACGATACGTTTTCTTCTCTCCCTGTACCGCATTAGATGGCAAACAGTCCGCGTTGATACTTAAGAAATAACGAACACATGCATGCTCTAACTCCAAATATCCCGCCACACGATCAAAAGACATTACGTGAACAATATTCTGCTTCACTGCACCAAAAATCCACTGCAACATATCATAAAAGTGTACACCAATATTCGTAGCAATACCGCCTGCTTTGTGCACATCGCCTTTCCAAGAACTATAATACCACTTGCCACGACTTGTGATATAGGTCAAATCTACGTCATAGATTTTATCTTTAGGACCATTTTTCACTTTATCACGCAATGCTGCAATCTTGTCGTGCAAACGCAACTGAAGAATGGTGTATGCTTGACATCCAGTCTCTTGCTCCAACTCTACAAGGTTGTCAATATTATATGGGTTAAGCACCAAAGGTTTTTCACAAATCACATTACACCCCAAGCGCAAACCATAACGAATAAACGCATCATGTGTATAGTTTGGAGTACAAATACTTACCCATGATAAAGGATTATCAGTTCGCATTTGTTTGGAGCAAAAGCGATCAAATTGCTCATTCTCCGTAAAAAAAGAACAATCTGGGAAACTAGCATCCAAACGTCCTACAGAGTCAAATTTATCGTACGCAACCATCAAATTATTACCGGTATCGGCAATCGCTTTGATATGACGTGGTGCTATATAACCCGCAGCACCAATAAGGGCAAAATTTTGCATAAAAATATTCTATTTTTTAATCAGTCCGCAAAGGTAGTCATTTTTTTCCATATATGCAAGCATATATAAAAAATTCGCGGAAAAAACCGCGAATTTTCATTTACGTTTGTATTTTTAACCTTTTGACTCATTCTCCCACAAGAACTTCATCCATTCAGCCATCTTCTGTTCTTGTGGACTTCCTTGTGCATGCCACAACTTTGCCCCCTGCAATTCATCTGGCAGGAATTGCTGCTTAACAAAATGATTAGGGAAATCGTGAGAATAAAGGTAATCGTGACCATATCCAAGTTCGTCCATGAGTTGAGTAGGAGCATTTCTCAAATGCAATGGAACAGGCAGATTACCCGTTTTATCCACCAACTCAAGTGCATGATTAATAGCCAAATATGCCGAATTTGATTTCTGCGAAGTAGCAAGATACACCGTAGCCATTGCTAGTGGAATACGTCCCTCTGGCCAACCTATTTTATGAAGTGTATCAAAGCATGCGTTAGCCACCAACATCGCATTTGGATTAGCCAGTCCTATATCCTCGCTAGCTGATATTACAAGACGCCTTGCAATAAACTTAGGATCTTCTCCTGCAGCAATCATTCGAGCCAACCAATACAAAGCCGCATCGGGGTCGCTTCCGCGGATAGATTTGATAAAAGCAGAGATGATATCATAATGCAATTCTCCATCCTTATCATACGCCACTGGATTTTGTTGCAGTTGTTTAGTAACTGTCTCATTGTCAATAACCTTCGTTCCTGAATTAGTTACCAACTCAATGATATTAAGCAATTTGCGCGCATCACCTCCAGAATAGCGTAGAATACTATCGGTCTCCTTAATTTCTATATTTAAACTACGAATATACTCATCCTCCGTCAACACCCTTCGGAGTAATTGCAATAAATCATCTTTTGTCAAAGATTTCAGCACGTATACTTGGCAACGACTCAAAAGCGGTGTTATGACCTCAAATGAAGGATTTTCCGTTGTAGCACCAATCAAAGTAATAGTACCATCTTCCACCGCCCCTAATAGACTGTCTTGTTGGGACTTAGAAAAGCGATGAATCTCATCGATAAAAAGCACAGCCCTTCTATCTTCTCCTTCTTGCTGCGCGCCAAATAGTCCACTATTTGATGCTGCATGGCGTTTGGCTTTATCTATCACATCGCGCACATCCTTCACACCACTCGTTACGGCAGACAAGGTATAGAAAGGACGTTCCAATTGACGCGCAATGATACGTGCCAAAGTGGTTTTTCCTACACCGGGAGGTCCCCATAGTATAAAGGAAGACAGTGTACCTCTATCCAACATTTGACGAAGGATAGCACCCTCGCCCACTAAGTGTTGTTGGCCAATATATTCATTTAGCGTCTTCGGACGCAATCGTTCTGCTAATGGTAACATAAACTATTTACTTTTATACACTTCTCATCTTCTCCACCTCAACATTGTGCTCTTCCGGGGTCAATAAGCGTATATGCGTTTCTGTACGAGTATTAGTATCTTCCTTATATACTAAATAATGGTGTTCACCTTTTATTGCAACTTGTGGTAAGTGCGTGATACTAATCACTTGGCGCGACGCTGCTACCTGACGCATAATATCACCCATCTGACTAGCCACAGTTCCACTCACGCCCGTATCGATCTCATCAAAAACAATCGTTGGCAAACCATTTACAGAAGCAATCAAGGCCTTTATACATAACATCAAACGACTGATCTCACCACCCGAAGCCACATCTGCCACACGACGAAGCGATTGATTGAGATTGGCAGCAAACATAAACTGCACATCATCCTTACCCATAGGCGTAAAATCATCGGTCGGCATTATCTGCACTGCCACATTAGCATGTTTCACTCCTAATCGTTGCATATCAGCAATCAGATGAGATGCAATACTTTCCGTCACTGTTTGACGGGTAGAAGTGAGTGCATTGGCAGCCTGGGATAACACCTCATATGCTCTTTTTACTTCGTTTTGCAAGCGAGATATATCTTCATCATAATTGGCAAGTTGCTGCATCTGCGAGCCTAACTCCTCACGCAACGAAATGAGTTCATCTATCGTCTGTACCCGATGCTTCTTCATCAGAGTTTGCAACATACTTATTCGTTCTTGCACCTCCTCTAATCGCAGCGGATCACGCTCCGTACGATCATACAGACGCTGAATATCCGACAAGATATCTTTCAGCTCAATCTCTACACTATCTATGCGTTCAGCCAATACCCCATCAGCATCTCCCAAACGTACAGAATGAATCAGCGACAGAGCACCATTATCACCATCCAATTGCTGCAGAGCAGCTGCCAATGATGATTGTATTTCCTCCGCATGCGAAAGACGATATTCTTCTTCCTCCAACTCCTCCATTTCTCCAGCGCGCAGGCATGCATTCTCTAATTGATGCCATTGAAATGCCACGTAATCTGCATCCGATTGTGCCTTAGCAGCACGTTCTTGGTATTTCTTCAGCAATTGGACCGTCTCATTATATTGCTCATATGCAATAGTATAAGCATCTTGCTCACCTTGATTGTTGGCAATCGTATCTACAATTTGTATTTGAAAGAGATCATCACCAATCAGCAGACTCTCGTGTTGCGAGTGAATATCTATCAATTGCCGTGCTAGCGCCTTTAATTCGGTCTGCGTAACCACCTCGTCATTAACAAACGAACGCGAGCGACCATTCACATTCAATTCACGACGGATAATAATCTCATCATCTCGCACAAATGTCGCCTCTATGACACATTTATCCTCGCCTTCAGTAATTGTTTTAGTGTCAGCCCTGGACCCCATAACGAGATTAAGAGCACCAAGAATGATACTCTTACCCGCACCTGTCTCACCTGTCATCACAGAAAACCCATTATGGAAATCTATATCCAAATGAGAGATAAGGGCATAATTACGGATATGTAAATGCTTCAGCATTCCTTATTCTTCCTCGTAATATCCTTGTTCTATACCATACTGGAGTTCGCCATCCATCACCAATTGGATTTGCTCGCTTGTCAAATTCACTCCTTGCTCCTTGGTTTTAGTCAAGAGATATTCTAACTGAGCGGTCTCATCTATCTCTCCTTCGAGATAAGTCACCTCATCAGCAGACTCTTCTAACAAACCTGTTTCCATAAGAAAATCATCCATCAGATCCAACACCAACAAAACATCCGATTGGGTCATACCTTGACGATCTTGCTCAGGAATAAGCTTCCATATATAATCGAGAAGTTGTTTCTCTTCCGCCTCTAAAAGACTTAATTCTACATTTGGATTCATCTAAAATTTGAAATTTGAAAGATTAATTATGAATTATTTTGGTTTTCGCTTGCAAAATTACAAAAATATTCTTACCTTTGCAAATTATTTGGTAAAAAACTCAAAAAAAAATGAATAATTTCTTTCAACGAACACTTTCTGCAATCGTATATGCAGGAACTGTAATTGCCTCTACTCTACTCCATCCAATGTACTTTGGCATCGTCTTTATGATCGTCAGTGCATGGGCTATTTACGAGCACCACAAACTCGTCCAAACTAGTATCAAAGCAGCTTGTTATGGCATCACTGCATCCGTGATACTATTTGCTACCTTGTACTTCTACTTTGCAGGCGATCCAATATTCAAATGGCTGTTATTCTTATACTTATGTACTCTTACTGCCGCTATTATTCGTGAGCTATTCATACCTCAGGAGGATCCTATTCGCAGTTGGGGAAACCTTTGCGCAGGTCAAATCATAATCGCTCTACCTTTTGCTCTCATGAATGGTATTTTAATGGAAAACAAGTTTCTCCTTTTGGCGCTATTCATCATTATTTGGCTCAATGATAGTGGTGCATATATCGTAGGCTCACTTATGGCCAAACGCAAACAAGGTAACCACAAAATGTTTCCACGAGTTAGTCCTGCCAAATCATGGGAAGGATTGATTGGCGGATTTGTTTTTGACATACTAGCAGGTTACATCTTCTACCATATCGGTTGGACAGTTGATTTAACCCTAACCCCTTATCCTTTGCTCAACAGTATTCTATTTGCGCTCACCATCGGCATATTTGGCACCTTGGGCGACTTGATTGAAAGTTTATTCAAACGCACGATTGGTGTAAAAGATTCCGGCAAATTCCTACCTGGGCATGGTGGTGTTCTAGATCGTTTTGACAGTTTGCTTCTTGCAGTACCTGTCGTGTACCTGTTATTCATTTATTTATAGAAATGCTCCTCCTTATTCGCACACTCAGTCTTCTACCACTACCTATCCTCTATGGTTTGGCAGACTACTTTATATACCCTATTCTTAGGTATATTGTGCGTTATCGTCTTAAATTAGTACAAAAAAACATTCGTCTTTCGTTCCCAGAGAAAACTTCTAATGAACAAAAGCAAATCATCCAGGATTTTTACCACCATTTTTCTTCCGTACTCGTAGAAATCATCTATGGATATCGCGCCTCCGATGAAGAGATGCGCCAACGCGTTGTGTTTGAGAACATGGAACTGCTCGAAAACCTTGCACGCAAGAAGCATGGTGTTATCGCATATCTTGGACATGTGTGCAATTGGGAATGGATAGCCGATGTAGGCAAACAGTTTAGCGACAAAACTATCATAGAGCACAATGTTTATCGCCGTCAAAAAAACGCACATGCGGATCGTGCTATGCTTGAATTACGCAGCAAACGTGGTGGTGAATGTGTAGAGAAGAATCAATTGCTGCGCAAACTTGTACAACTTCGTCATGCAGACTATCCATTTGTGATAGGTCTAATTGCCGATCAAAAACCATCGCCACGAAACGCGCACGTATGGACCACCTTCCTTAACCAAGAAACTGCCTTTTTAGACGGAGGTGAGACGCTCGCTCGCAAGTTTGACCTAGGCGTTATTTATGTCCATATCACATCTCCACAACGAGGATATTACCGCATTCATTTTGAACTCATTACAAATACCCCCAATAGCATGCCTCAAGATAGCATAACCCTCGCTTATGCTCGCTTTTTAGAACAAAACATTCGCCTACAACCACACGCTTGGCTTTGGACACATAACCGATGGAAATGGGCAAGAGACATAGGAGAAAGGCAATAAGGTAAAGTGAAAGGACAGGAAATACTTGCGTATTTCAAAAAAAAGTTGTACCTTTGCCGAAAATTTAAGAATAACAACTTTAAACGATATTGATATGGAATTTAAGTATGCACCCATGTTCCAATTGGGTAAAGACGAAACAGAGTATTATCTCTTGACCAAGGACCACGTGTCAGTTGGTGAGTTTGAGGGCAAACCAATGCTAAAGATTGAGGCAGAAGGTCTCACAAAAATGGCTAACGCCGCTTTTTCTGATGTGAGTTTTATGCTCCGCCGTAGTCACAACGAGCAAGTAGCTAAGATCCTCCGCGATCCAGAAGCTAGCGACAACGACAAGTATGTAGCCCTCACTTTCTTGCGCAATGCAGAAGTATCCTGCAAAGGTCAATTGCCACTCTGCCAAGATACCGGTACTGCTATCATCCATGGCGAGAAAGGTCAACAAGTATGGACTGGCTATTGCGATGAAGAGGCACTCTCCAAGGGTGTATACCTCACATACACTGAGCGTAACCTCCGTTACTCTCAAAATGCTCCACTCAATATGTACGACGAAGTGAACACCAAGTGTAACCTCCCCGCACAAATTGACTTGGAAGCTACTGAAGGTATGGAGTATCACTTCCTCTGTGTAACCAAAGGTGGTGGTTCTGCCAATAAGACATATCTCTACCAAGAGACCAAAGCACGC
>JAZQSZ010000035.1:0-2343 GCA_045630365.1 Paludibacteraceae bacterium
TTCGAATCCCCCACTTTCCGCGTAAAAAGAAATAAACTGTCTGTTATGAGCAGGCAGTTTATTTTCTTTTTATGGATGAAGTATTTTGTTCAATAATGTCAATGCTCCGCCAATAGTTTTGACTTGTTGGATGGTAGCGTAGCGGCGACCGGTAGGTTTGCCTTGGCGATCCTTATCTTCCGTTAGGCGGCAGCGTTGCGGACGAGTTAAGACAAATTCTACTATCTTACTAAATATCTCCGATTGCCAGTATTTATTATTCTTAGTTGTGAAGAACAACGTTAATCGCTCTTGTTTGAGCACTACTTTCTCTATACCCATTTGGCAGCATAGCCAACGCAAACGTACTACATTCAGTAGTTGCTCCGCCTCCTCAGGTAACTTACCAAAACGGTCAATCAATCGCTTCTGATATGCAAGGAGTGCATCCTCATCGCTCAGAGCATCTAATTCGCGATACAATGTGATACGCTCAGCGATATTTTCGATATAAGTGCTTGGAAATCCGAGCGGTAAGTCGCTTTCCAATTGACTATCATTGCACCATAATTTAGGCGATGAGGCGAGAGGCGATGAGGCGAAGAGGTTATCAGACGATAGACTGAGGGATATCTCCTCGCGGATTTCTTCTACAGCTTCATTCAAAATGCGTTGGTAGGTATCGTAGCCCAAGTCAGCAATAAATCCACTTTGCTCTGAACCGAGCATATTTCCTGCACCACGGATGTCTAGATCTTGCATTGCCAAATGGAATCCTGAACCTAGTTCTGCAAAAGTAGTAAGCGCATCCAATCGGCGGCGTGCATCAGAGGTCAAGAGTTCGCGATCAGGAGTCACAAGGTAGCAATATGCTTTGCGATTGGAGCGACCTACGCGACCACGTAACTGGTGTAAGTCTGATAAACCATAGTTCTGCGCTGAGTGGATGATAATGGTATTGACATTGCTAATATCCACGCCTGATTCGATAATAGTGGTAGCAATAAGAATATCATAATCATAGTTGATAAAACTCTCTAATGCCTCTTCCATTTCGCCTGGTGGCATTTGTCCGTGGGCAATAATAGTGCGTGCTTCTGGTACTAAACGACGGATTCTATCCTCTATACGAGGCAACATCTCAATGCGGTTGCATACCACATAGATCTGTCCATTGCGCTGCATCTCTAGTTGGATTGCCTCCTTTATAATATCCTCGTCATCTAGGGTAATCATCTCTGTCTGAACGGGATAGCGATTAGGTGGAGGTGTATTGATGATGCTCAAGTCGCGTGCGCCTAGGAGCGAGAATTGTAAGGTACGTGGAATAGGAGTAGCGGTCAGTGTCAGCACATCGACATTGGTACGAAGCGCTTTGAGTTTTTCTTTGACTGCCACGCCAAATTTCTGCTCTTCATCTATGATGAGTAGTCCCAGATCTTTCCATTCCACTTGCTTGCCCACCAGTTTGTGGGTACCAATAAGGATATCTATCTTGCCGTTTTTCAGGTCATCTAAGAGCGTTTTGAGTGCTTTGCCTGTCTTGCTACGACTGACATACTCCACACGCACAGGGAAATCGCGAAAACGCTCCTTAAAGGTGTTGTAGTGCTGTAATGCTAATACGGTGGTTGGAACCAAGACAGCAACTTGTTTGCCGTCTGTGGCTGCTTTGAAGGCAGCACGCATGGCCACTTCGGTCTTGCCAAAACCCACATCACCACACACGAGTCGGTCCATTGGCATAGGACTCTCCATATCGTGCTTGATATCGAGGGTAGCTTTTGCTTGATCGGGTGTATCTTCGTAGAGGAAGGATGCTTCTAGTTCGTGCTGCATGTAGCCATCGGGCGTATAGGCAAAGCCTTGTTGCTGTTTGCGAGTGGCGTATAGTTGAATCAGATCGCGAGCAATGTCCTTGACTTTGTCCTTGGTGCGCTCTTTCATACGCTCCCATGCTCCTGAGCCAAGACGTGAGATAGTAGGCTCGCTGCCTTCGCGACCTTTGTATTTGGATATACGATGGAGGTTGTGTATGCTTACGAAGACGGTATCTCCGCCTTTGTATGTGAGTTTGATGGTCTCTTGTGGGCGTCCGTGGAAATTGGTGGTCACCAATCCGGCAAACTGTCCTATACCGTGATCGACGTGCACAACGTAGTCGCCCACTTGAAGTTGGTTGATTTCTTTGAGCGTGATAATGGCTTTGCCCCTGCGTGCGTTCTCTGAACGGAGAGTTACGCGGTGGTAACGCTCGAATATCTGATGGTCGGTATAGCAACAGATCTTCGCACTGCGGTCAATAAATCCCTCGTGCAACGTATGGTCAATGGCCACAAACTGAATACCTGATTCTTTGTCATC
>JAZQSZ010000036.1:0-2602 GCA_045630365.1 Paludibacteraceae bacterium
ATATTGAGATAAATAGGGTGGAGCGCAAACACACTCACCGCATTGTATGGGTATGAGTCGAGGTTATTGTGACGAAGAGTAGTATCGTTGATAGGCAAGGTCTGAATCATCTTTTGACCTGTGAGTTTAGCCCAATCAGCGAGCAACTTGAGGTCTTGGTACTCACCAATACCGAAGCCGTTCTCAGAACGCAAAGAGAACACAGGCACCGCTACGCCAGCACCCTTCCAGTTGGCTTGTGTATAGCGGAAAGGAGAGTCAGAGAGCACATAGTGCTTAGCGCGTTGGATATCCCAGATCTTGCGGTTCTCGCCCCACTCCATATCCACAATCTCACCTGATTGCAAATCGTAAATCACATACTTATACTCTACCACAGAGCCGAGTTTGGCGTGGAAGGTTACAACCCATTCGGGGTTGTAGTTAGTTGAATGTCGAATGTCGAAAGTCGAAAGTTGAGTGAGAGGGAGTTTCTTGGTGCGATCCCACTCGCCGAGAGCAGGGATATTACCCATGATAGCTACACCCTGGTTGCGCTCGAGACGAGGCACATTGACCTTAACGGTGATATTGCCAGTCGCTTTCTTAGTAGCCACAGGTGCACGGTGTGCGAAAAGCACTTGGTTGAACACCTTGGATGCAAAGAGCGATTGGTCTTTGTCTTGCCAGAGGTCGCGGAGTACCACATGGCCTGGTTGGCACTCTACCACATGGGTCTTAGCCTCGCGGCGGATAATGTTGCCTTGCTCATCAAGCACCACGTAGCAATAAGAAATGTACTTGTGAATGTCACTCAAAGTGACTTGTGCAGACCAATCAGCAGAACCATGGCAATCCATAGGGAGTTGCAAAGGCGATGCGGTTTGCAGGTCAGCATCCATAGCATATAGGACAGCAAGTTGGTTGCCCCATTGCGCTTGGTAGTTGATTGAAAAATGAAGTGTCATATGTGTATTAAGTTTTAAAAGTTTCAGAAGTTCTAAAAGTTTTAAAGGTTATTTGGTTTTGCCGTTGCGGTAGAGGATGGAACCAATGAGCATGGGCAGGACGGTATTGATGAGCCAGATGAGCGCGACGGCAAGAGCGATGCCGGCTGTGTTCGGGCTGAAGACACCGAAAATAATGAGCGACCAAGTGCCACGGATGGCGATATTAGCCGCAGGTATGGATGGGAAGACTGCCACCACCATGTAGTAGAATGGGATGGAGATCATGTATTGCACGAGGGTCATGTCCACGCCGCAGAAATGGAGCGTGAGGGCGAGTTGGAGTGCCCAGATGATATAGCGGAGCATAGACCATGCGATGGTCTTCATGAAGAGCGGATAGGACATATGCGAGAGCGCAAAGGAGAGCTGGCGCATCTGGGTGTTGTGCCACTCGTGGCGAGAAAGGTAGCGCACGAGGTGAGGCAAGAAACTGAGCAGAAGCACCAAGACGATGAACGCTACCGCGAAATACTGCATCGGTATAGCAGGATGGTAGCTGACAAAGAGCCATGTGGCAGGAATGCCGAAGATGAGTTCGACAACGAGCAGTGCCACGGTGCCGACGAAACCGAGACCAACGGCAGCAGAGAAATTGCTCTTGTCTTTGAGCAGCATGGCACGAGCGGGGTAGTCGCCTGCGTGATAGGGAGTTATGAAAGCGCCGACATAGCCGTAATAGACTTGGCGTTGGGCACCCCAGATGGTCATGGGTTCGGTTTTGCGAAGCAGCAGACGCCATTTACCTGCTTCTACTACGACATTAACAGGCATGAGCAGAAGGGTGACGATGAGGGTGAGCCACAGACCTATATTGCTGGTGCGAAAGGCGTCGAGAAAAGATGAATAATCGTCGAAAATGATGAGGCGATATGCCAAATAACCATACGCCGCCAAAATTAGCAGGGTATTAAAAATACGCAGATATGGTCTATTATGTTTCATTTTGGCTGCAAAGATAATAAAAATTTGTGTAAACACAAAATTTTTTTGCAAATGTTGGGATATTTGCGTTATTTTTAGTACTTTTGCAGGTGAAATGAGATGGTTTAGATGGATATTTTCGTTGATAGGGCTATGTGTGGTATTGGCTACGCATGCTCAGAGTGTGGCGATAGAAGATGTATTAGAAGATATATACAACCAACTTTCTGAAGATGATGAGATATTACAAGAGGAAGTGCAAGAACAGTTGATGAATATAGCAGCCAATCCTATTGATTTGAATCATACAAATGCCGACGAATTAGCGGAATTGATGTTTCTAAGCGATGAGCAGATTGATGCTATTTTGATGTATCAATATGAGCATGGTTTTAAGGAGATTTATGAATTACAACTGATTGATTGCCTAAAGGATTATGATATACGGAATCTGTTGCCGTTTGTAGAGGTTAAGCCTACCCCCGACCCCTCCCTGAAGGGAAGGGCTTCATTAAGGGAGAAAATTTATTTTCGAGAGGTGTTTCATTATGCGAAGCATGAGATGACGCTGAGAATGGATGCACGAAATATTGAGGATTTTGAAGGTGATCCTATGTATGGGAAACTGAGGTATCGGTTTAATTATCGAAATCGTGTACAGGCGGGTGTGAGTGTGTTGAGGCGACAAGGTG
>JAZQSZ010000037.1:0-1567 GCA_045630365.1 Paludibacteraceae bacterium
AGCCGTCTTCGATTGTGAAGTAGAGATATCAACAACATTAGAATAACGAACTATGGCAGTCAAAGTAGCAAGAGGACAGGTCACGATTATCGACCAGAACGATGCAGTAACCCTGCAAGCATTCATCGGCTCATCGCAGCCTCTAACACAGGTATATAACAAGGATACTAACGCCTATGCTCCCTCGTGGGCAGCATCGCCGTATCTGATTCTTACGCCTTCGCTCTTTGTGAGTGGCAAGGGCTCTACCGACCAGATTACATCGGTGGGCAATGCCGCATCGCTCACGGCAGGCGTCAAGAGCGGCTCGGCAAAGTGGTATAAGAACGGCACGGCAATCACTTCGGGCCAGGATAGTTGTACGATTGGTGCAGCATCGGCAAAGTATGCTCTGACCATCAAGGCAAACCATATGACCGTATCGGCACCGCAGGTACGCTATACCTTTGAGGCAACTTACATTGATGCAAACGGCTTGGAGATTCCTTTCCGCGCGGAGATTCAGTTTACCCAGCACCTGAACGCCGGTGCTATGATTGCTGCCGTGGCATACGCTCCCGATGGTATCGTCTTCAAGAATGACGAGGTGGCAACGCTCAAAGCACACTGCGACCTTTGGCGTGGTGCAACTATCGATACCGACAATGTAACCTATGCCTGGGGTATCAAAGACTCGACTGTATTTGCAAACACGACATTGAGTGCAGCGGCAAACTCTGGCGCAACAACAATCACAGTAGCATCTATTGCCAACATGGAGGCAGGCGGTAAGATTACTATCGGCACTGCTCAATATACCATCTCTTCGGTAAATACATCTACAAGAGTCGTTACGCTGACATCGGGCCTTAGTGCAGCAGCCTCTTCGGGTGCTACGGTATCGTGTCCATACTACAATGCGATGCTCGGAGCAGGTTGGGCGTGCCTCTCATCTACCAATCAGCGAGGTGTAACAGCAGGCTGGACAACCAACGAGATTACCATCACCAACGATGCGGTACTCAACTTCGAGACTTTTAAGTGCGCCATCAAGGATACCGACACATCGGCGGGTAATGCCTCGGCCAATAAGGTTGTGTGCGACATTATCTCGTTTACCGATATGTCGGATCCTATTATCGTGGACTTGGTGAGCCAGAAGGGATTTACCATCAAGAACAACGGTAACGATGTTGATGCAACGGCTGTTCTCTATCGCAATGGCGAGGAGTTGGATGCCGATGGCACGGCATACACCTACACTTGGAAGCTCTGGAACTCAGCAGGTACATCGGTTGTCAAGACCTACACTGGTAAGAGCATCACAGTCGCCAAGGCAGATGTAACAGGCAAGGGCGTACTAATGTGCGAAGTCTCAAAATAACACAACATACACACATCTTTCTTGCGTCGGCGGTGGGCAGTTTGCCTGCCGCTGATTTTTTGGAACAGAAAGATTTATCGCCGCAAATGCAAATATTTGTTAAAAATGAATTACTTTTGTGATGGCTTTGCGGCAGAAACCGTAAATGCCGATATATGATAGACGATGGTTGACAACACTTCTTCGCTCTAAACTTCGCAACTT
>JAZQSZ010000038.1:0-4323 GCA_045630365.1 Paludibacteraceae bacterium
AGCAATTTGGTAAAATTGCGAACTCCTGAAGATTTAATGATTGAACTTAGACTCATTCCGACTGCAAAAGTAGTCATTTTCTCGCAAAAAAACAAAAAATATTGATATTTTTCGCAAAAATCATGAATATATTTGCACAAATAAAAAAAAAGCAGTAAATTTGCACACTGAATTGGCAAGAATTTTAAAAACTTTAAAGATATGCAACTGAAAAAATCACCAAAAGCAAGCTTGGAAGACAAGAAATTGGTCTATGTATTGATGGGCCTCGTTCTTGTATTGAGTATCTGCTATGTCGCTTTCGAATGGACAGAGAAAGAAGTGACAAAGTATGTCGTAACTGAAGATGTAGCATGGCAAGATGAGGAACTTGACATCCAACAAACTACTCAAGAGACTCCTCCACCTCCACCACCAGCACCTATACAAGAAGTTGAGGTATTGAATGTGGTAGAAGATGACGTAGAGGTTGAAGAGATCGAGATCAACACTGAGGATGACAAGGATGTTGAGGTAGTTATCGCTCCTCCAGTAGAGGCCCCAGTAGAGGAAGAGGAAGAGGAAGTGATCTTCATGGTCGTAGAGTCTATGCCAGAATTCCCTGGTGGTCAACAAGCACTCTTCAAGTACCTTGCTGAGAACGTTAAGTATCCTGTTATCGCACAAGAGAACGGTATTCAAGGTCGTGTTATCTGCCAATTCGTGGTTAACAAAGATGGTAGTATCGTGGATGTGGTAGCTGTACGTTCTTCTGGTGAGCCATCATTGGACAAAGAGGCGATCCGCGTGATCAAGTCAATGCCTAAGTGGAAACCAGGTAAGCAACGTGGTAAACCAGTACGCGTGAAATACACCGTACCTGTGAACTTCCGTTTGCAATAATCTCGCCTCTAGCCTATAGCCATTCGCCTATAGCCTATTTGCGAAGCAAAATGGATTTATCCATTCAAAACATAGAATATTGTAAGGGTGTCGGCGCTAAGCGTGCCGACATTCTTCGTAAAGAGCTAGGGGTAAAGTCGGCTCTCGACTTGTTATACCAGTTTCCATACAAGTATATCGACCGCAGCCATTTTTACTACATCCACGAAATTGAGGATGAGGACACTTATGTGCAGATCATCGGTCATATCACCGAGTGGCATACCATAGGCGCAGGAGCAGCTCAGCGCCTCACTGCTACTTTCACCGATGGCAGACATACCATTGAACTCGTTTGGTTTAAAGGTATCAAGTACATCAAACTAGAGCGCAACATCAAGTATCTACTCTTTGGCAAACCATCTCGCTTTAACCATCAATACAACTTTGTACACCCTGAACTCACGCCTATGAGCAAGGTGCAACCAGAGATGACACAAGGTCTAGAGCCACACTACAACACGACTGAAGGTATGAAACGTGCGGGTATGAACTCTAAGGCGATTCGTACTATTATTGCACAACTCATCCCGCATCTTCGTCAGCAGAGCATACCGGATACATTGGGCATGGACATCGTGGAGAAATACCATCTCATGGGACTCTGCGAAGCACTCTGTAATATCCATTTCCCGAGCGATATGATTGCTATGCAGCGAGCAAGGGAGCGAATGAAGTTCGAAGAACTCTTCTATATCCAAATGCAGATCCTGCGTCAAATGAAGCGACGCGAGCAGAACGAGGGATTCACTATGCCTATTGTAGGCAAGTACTTCAACACGTTCTACAAGACATGCCTTCCCTTTGACCTCACCAATGCGCAAAAACGCGTAGTTCGTGAGATACAGGCGGACATCAAATCGGGCAAACAAATGAATCGTCTCCTACAGGGTGATGTAGGTAGCGGCAAGACGATGGTTGCTCTACTCACTTCCCTATTGGCTATTGACAATGGTTACCAAGTGTGCATCATGGCACCTACCGAAATCCTTGCCAATCAGCATTACGAGACTATTAGCAAATTGCTCTCAACTCTCAACTCTCAACTCTCAACTCTCAACCCTCAACTCTCAACTCTCAACTGCCAACTCCTCACCGGCTCCACGACTGCCAAGCAGCGCCAACCTATCCACGAACAACTGCTCAATGGCGAGATCAACCTTCTCATAGGCACCCACGCCCTCATAGAAGACTCCGTACAGTTTGCCAATCTAGGCCTTTGCATTATCGATGAGCAGCACCGTTTTGGCGTAGCGCAACGTGCCAAACTATGGAATAAGAACGCTCGTCCACCACATATCCTAGTTATGACAGCCACCCCTATTCCTCGTACCCTAGCGATGACCGTGTATGGCGACCTTCAAGTGAGTATTATAGACGAACTTCCTCCGGGACGCAAACCTGTACAGACATTGCATTATGTCAATACCCGACGCACGTCCATCAATCAGTTCATTGAGCAGCAGATCTCGCTTGGTCGACAGGTCTATGTGGTGTACCCACTCATCAAAGAGAACGAGAAGATGGAGTTGCAAGACCTACAGAATGGTTACACCCAACTCTGCCAGACCTTCCCTCAATACCGCATATCCATGGTTCATGGTCAGATGCGTGCTAAGGACAAGGATGAGCAAATGCGTCGTTTTGCCAGTGGTGAGACACAGATACTGGTAGCCACTACCGTCATTGAGGTAGGTGTCAATGTTCCTAATGCCAGTGTAATGATTATCGAGAATGCCGAGCGTTTTGGTCTTAGCCAACTGCATCAGTTGCGCGGTCGTGTAGGTCGTGGCGCAGAGCAAAGTTATTGTATCCTACTCACCAACGTAGAACAGAGCAAGGACACCCGCAAGCGCATGGATATTATGGTAGCCACCAACGATGGTTTCCGCATTGCTGAAGCCGATCTCCAGTTGCGTGGTCCTGGTGATTTGGAAGGTACACAGCAATCGGGTTTACCATTTGAATTGCATATCGCAAGTCTCACCCAAGACGGCCAAATCCTAGACATAGCGCGTCAAGCAGCCATGGAGATTCTAGATGCGGATCCATTGCTAGAAGAAGTCCACAACCGTATATACAAACAGCGACTCGATTTTCTTCGAATCACTGCTGGTAATTGGGGAGAAATCTCGTAAAATTCTTTGTTTTAGAAGTTTTAGAGGTTTCAAACGATTAAAACAGCGAAGCGATAAAACTCTTAAAACCTTTTCAACTCATTAGAAATGCGGTGGAGGTCCCATAGGTGGGCGACCACCGGACTCTATCATCTGTTGTTGCCATGCTGCACGACCTGTAGCTTTCAGTCCACCCATTCGATTGAGTTTATAGGTATAGGTCAGCATGAAGTAAGTTGGCAGGGTGTTAAATTTCTGATAACTTACACTGGTCTCATTGACGGTTTGCACGATATTCTTCTTATCGTTCAATAGGTCATACACCTTGAGTGTCAAGGTCGAGTTAGCCCAAGTCTTATCAATAGAGAAGTTCCATATCAACTCATTGACATCGGTCAATCCCTCGTAACCATGGCGGGATGTATAACTAATATCCGTAGCGATATTCCATGCTTTAGGCAAGTGGAAGGTCACATCACCCGAGATGATCCAATCACCCACATGACTCACATTATTCTTGTTGAGCGAGTTATGTGTCAGCGAATAGATGTTGGTATTCTTCACTCCAATATCCACCAATGAATGGGTAAAGCGAAGGGTCAAATCGCTACTCATACGGAAATTACCGGTTTTAGATGCATCGCCCAATGGCAGGGTGTTCGCTGCAATCATTTCTGCGATTTGGTCAGCATCCTGTTCGCGCAACACATATGCCACACGTTGGTTGTAACTCACAGCGGTGCGAGAGTGGAACTGGAACATCTTCTTGCAGAATGGAGTGTTCGACATAAAGTCTGCACCGATATTCCATGGTATCATATCCGCATTCACGGTTTGAAGATAGCGTTTACCTGTCTGATCGTAAATCGTATTGTTAACCAATGCATCTTGAGTGAGTGTGGCACGCAATCCCGTCATAATACTAGAGAACTTCTCCTGATTGAAACGCGAGTACATGGCAAAAATATTATGATTGAACGCAGGATTCAATCCCAAGTTACCCACGGTCTCGTTCATCGCATCGGAGTTATTGCGCACAGGTTCCATTTGTTGAATAGTAGGCTCGCTCACGCGACCACGGTAGTTGATGCGTGCGAACTCTTTGCGACCGAACTTATATTTGAAGTTCACATTTGGCGACCAGTTGAATCGATTGTACAAAGTATCACGTTGTACAACACCACCATAGTAGGTCTGCGATTGGGTTTGAGTTGCCACCATTCTAGCACCAGCTGTCAAATCGATTTTCTCGCTCACCCAACGGTAGTTCAATTCCAATTGCTCT
>JAZQSZ010000039.1:0-7944 GCA_045630365.1 Paludibacteraceae bacterium
GCGATAGCTGTTTGCGATGCTACCGTGTCAGCATTGGTGTTGAGTAATAATCCATCGGCACTAAAGGTAATTGGCGCAATGACAGGCGTTAATCCATTGTCCAGTAGCGTACGCAGATGCGCTCCATTCACCTCTACCACATCGCCTACGTAGCCATAGTCGATACCGTTCTTAATTGGGCGCTTCACCGCTTTCATCCAACCTCCATCGGCGCCAGTCATGCCGATTGCATTCACACCCATGGTTTGCAATTGTGCCACTACTTGCTTATTAACCAGTCCGCCATATACCATCGTAACGATGTCAAGGGTCTCCTTGTCGGTCACACGGCGACCGTCTATCATGTGTGTTTCTACACCCAAACGATCAGCCATGGTTGTAGCTAATCTACCACCGCCATGTACCAATACTTTGGGACCTTCTATCGCAGCGAACTGACGCAGAAACGCATCTCTTTGCGCTTCGTACTCCAGTACGCCACCGCCTATTTTGATTACTTGTATCATTTCAAATTCTCTAGCATGCGTTTCATCACCACTTGGATACTAGTCACGCGGTTAGCTGCCTCTGGGATGACGATAGAACGCTCAGAGTCAATCACGCCATCACTAACAATCACATTGCGGCGTACAGGCAGACAGTGCATAAAACGTGCATTGTTAGTTACTGCCATATGTGCCTCATCTACCATCCAACTGCGGTCTGAGCAAAGAATCTTGCCATAGTTCTCTCTCTCTGTTACACCAGGACAAGACCAGTTCTTAGCATACACAAAGTCTGCACCCTCGAGAGCCTTCATTTGGTCATACTCCACTTTAGCATTACCCGCAAAGCGTGGGTCAAGTTCGTAACCCTTAGGATGGGTGATTACAAAGTCCACATCCGCAGCGTTCATCCACTCGGCAAAAGAGTTAGGTACCGCTTGTGGCAAAGCCTTAGGGTGAGGCGCCCATGTGAGTACGACTTTTGGTCGTTTGGTCTCTTTATACTCGTCGATAGTAATGAGGTCGGCAAATGCTTGACAAGGGTGCACGGTAGCTGACTCGAGTGAGATAACAGGTTTGCCTGAGTACTGAACAAACTGCTGAAGAACGGTCTCTTGATAGTCATACTCACGGTCTGTCAATCCTGCAAACGAGCGCACACCGATGATGTCGCAATAACTTGCCATCACAGGGATAGCTTCGCGCAAATGCTCGCTTTTACCACCGTCCATAATCACACCAAGTTCGGTCTCCAATTGCCAACTATCCTGTCCGATATTGAGCACGATAGGAGACATACCTAGGTTCAATGCAGCCTTCTGAGAAGAAAGGCGAGTGCGGAGAGAGGAATTGAAGAACACAAGCATAATAGTTTTGTTCTCGCCCAGATGCTTCCACGCATATGGAGTGACTTTGACTTGGCGAGCTTCCTCAAGTGCGAGATTGAGGTCGCCTATATCTTGTACATGAAAGAATGATTTCATATTATTAGTAGTTTAGTAGTTCAGGAGTTTAGGAGTACTTTGAGAGCTGAGAGGAAGCGGTCGGCTTGCTCTTGGGTGAGGCACAATGGAGCGAGGAGGCGGACCATATTGGTACCAGCCACGCCAGTGAAGATATGGTAGTCTTTCAACAAGGCTTGGCGGATAGGAGCTACACTATCCTGGAACTCGATACCAATCATCATACCGCGGCCACGAACCTCTTTGATCTTATCGCTCTTAGGCAAGTTAGCCAAGATATATTCGCCGACATTATGGGCGTTCTCTACCAAGTTCTCTTGCTCCATCACGTCCAACACCGCCAACGCTGCTGCCATAGCCAAATAGTTACCACCAAAGGTGGTACCGAGCATGCCTTTTGTAGCTTGGAACATAGGAGAAATCAACACACCACCACAAGGGAAACCGTTGGCCATACCTTTAGCCATAGTGATGATATCAGGACGGATGCCATACCATTGGTGGGCAAAGAACTTACCCGTGCGACCATAGCCACTTTGTATTTCGTCGAGGATAAGCACCGCACCATATTGCTCGGTGAGTTGGCGGAGCGACTGCATAAACTCGGTCGTAGGCACATGAATGCCGCCACAACCTTGAATACCCTCGATGATGACCGCTGCTACATCGCCTTTCTGGAGTTCTGTCTCTACGGCTGCGACATCATTGAGATCAAGGAAAGTCACAAGGTGACATTGGTTGAATGGCGCTTGTATCTTAGGATTATCGGTTACAGCCACCGCGCCGCTAGTGCGACCGTGGAAACTGCGATGGAAAGCTATCACACGGCTCTTGCCCGTATGAAAAGAGGCGAGTTTGAGAGCGTTCTCGTTGCTCTCAGCACCTGAGTTGTCAAGAAAAAGGGTGTAGTCCTCGTAGCCAGAGATACGGCCCAAACGCTCAGCCAATTGCTCTTGAAGCGGATTTTGAACAGAATTGGAGTAGAAGCCAATCTTGCTGAGTTGGTCAGAGAGCACCTCCACGTAATGTGGATGGGTGTGACCGATACTGATAACGGCGTGACCGCCATAGAGGTCAAGATACTCTTGCCCCTTGTCGTCCCAAATGCGACAGCCCTGTGCCTTGACTGGCGTCACATCAAAGAGTGAATATACGTCGAATAGTTTCATATTTTTTTTAGTTTGTAGATCGCTGCGCTGTAGATCGTTCGCGTTGCTCACTGTAGATCACTTCGTTGTAGACTTTCTTAGGAACACTACAGCCACACAGTGGCGATCTACAGGGCTTTGCCCGATCTAAATTCTACAGCAAAGCGATCTTAAAATGCAAGTGCTTTGAGGCGGAGACCAGTGGTCTCATCAAGGCCGAACATGAGGTTCATATTTTGTAGAGCTTGTCCGCTAGCACCTTTTAGTAGGTTGTCAATCACAGAGGTTACCAATAACCTACCCTCGTGCACCTGGGTTTGTAATACGCATTTGTTGGTATTCACCACATCTTTGAGATTAACCTCTTTGTTAATCACATGTGTAAAAGTTGCATCCTTGTAGTACTGGCTATAGAGTTCGTATGCCTCTTCTGCAGTGCCTTCAAATGGCATGGTTACAGCCGCAATGATACCGCGCGAGAAGTCGCCACGCATAGGGATAAACTCCACTTTCATGCCTGTATTACGACCTATCTCCAACAAATGCTGGTGGGTAAAGGCCTTATAAACAGACATATTATCATTGCGCCAAGAGAAGTGTGTGGTAGCCGTAGGCTTTTGTCCAGCACCCGTTGAACCTGTGATAGCGGTTACACTCGCCTCTGTGGTCTTACCCATCATTGGCAGCAATGCCAATTGGATAGCCGTAGCAAAGCAACCTGGGTTAGCGAGCTTAGTACAACCGCAGATCTTCTCGCGTTGGAGTTCAGGCAAACCATATACATAACCATCATGCTCATCGCGATAGTCTTGTGCAAGATCGATGATCTTCAAGGTGTCAGGACACTCGTTCTCTGCCCAGAAAGCGGTACTCTTGCCGTGACCAGAGCAAAGGAAGAGCACATCAATGGCGCTCAAGTCGTATGTGTCAGAGAAGCATTGCTCGGTATCACCAATCAAACCTGTATGTACGGCGTGAAATGGTTGACCAGCATTGCTAGTGGAGTGCGCAAAAGTGATCTCCACCTCAGGGTGATTAACCAAGAGGCGGATAAGTTCACCTGCAGTATAACCCGCTGCGCCTATTATTCCTACTTTAATCATTGTTGTTATTAGTTTGTAGATCGTTCGCGTTGCTCACTGTAGATCACTTCGTTGTAGACTTTCTTAGGAACACTACAGCCACATAGTGGCGATCTACAGGGCTCTGCCCGATCTAAATTCTACAGCAAAGCGATCTTACAATGTTTCGTCGTCGTGGTTTGCGTAGTAAACGCGAAGAGGAGTTGAGAGGACTTTAATGAATCCCTTAGCTTCCTCTGAGGTCCAACCCTTTTGCATCTCGCCGTACTCGCCGAGTTTGGTCTTAACCAAATCGTCCTTCGAATCCACGCCTACGGTCTCAAACATGTATGGACGGAGGTGCATAGTCACCTTACCATTCACGTTACGTTGGCTAGACTCCAACATCGCCTCAATGTCGCGCATCACAGGCTCCATATATTGACTCTCATGGAGGAACATACCATACCAGTTAGCCACTTGGTCTTTCCAATATTGTTGCCACTTAGAGAGAGTAAACTTCTCGAGGAACTTATGCGCAGAGATGATAAGCATAGGTGCCGCAGCCTCAAAACCTACACGACCCTTAATACCGATGATCGTGTCGCCTACGTGCATATCACGACCGATACCATAAGGTGCTGCTATCTCTTCTACCGCTTGAATTGCCTTCACACCATCCTCATACATCACGCCATTGACACCTACTAATTCGCCGTTCTTGAACTCAAGTACGATATCCTCCTCACCATCTTTGGTAACTTGTTTGAGGTATGCAGTTTCTGGCAATCCTTGTTTGCTATCGAGGATCTCGCCACCGCAGATACTGGTACCCCAGAGGCCGACATTGTAGGAGTATTTGAGTTTCTCGAAATCTGCCGTAAAACCGTGCTCATTGAGGTAATCAATCTCCTCTTGACGGGTGAGAGCTTTGTCGCGAGTCAAAGTGATAATCTCTACGCCAGGAGCAGCTACAAGGAAAGTCATATCAAAGCGCACTTGGTCGTTACCAGCACCCGTACTTCCGTGTGCAATTGCATCTGCCTCTACCTCGCGTGCATAGCGTGCAATAGCGAGCGCTTGGAAGATACGCTCAGAAGATACTGAGATAGGATAAGTGCCGTTGCGGAGCACATTACCATATACCATATAGCGGATACTCTTGTCATAGTACTCTTGTTGTACATCGAGGGTCTCGTAGCGTACAGCGCCAAGTTTGTATGCATTCTCCTCGTTTTGGCGAAGTTGCTCCGCACTAAAACCACCCGTGTTAGCACATACTGCATGCACCTCGTAGCCAAGTTCTTTGGCAAGATACATCACGGTGTAAGAGGTATCGAGTCCGCCACTATAAGCGACAACGACACGTTTCTTGTGAGGAGGTTCGTACAAAAGACCGGTGCAAAGGCAACGCTCGAAATTATTGCGGCACAATACATCATAGTTCACGCAACTCTCACAACCCTTCCAGAACTTAGGATCAGAAGTGAGGTCTTGAAAAGTCACAGGTTTGAAACCTAGCTCAGTGTTCATCTTCATCACGGCAGCACCTGTGGTGAGAGAGAAAATCTTAGCGTTAGGGAACAACTCTTGTGAGAGTGCTACGATACGCGTTTTGATTTGCTTGGCAAGTCCCATATGGCGGTATTCTGGTTTTACAATAAGACCAGAGTTAGCCACGAAGTGTCCGTGGTCCCAGCACTCTACATAACTAAAACCAGCAAACTTATCGCCATCCATAGCGATAACTGCTTTACCCTCACGCATCTTTTGCGCTACATATTCAGGATTACGTTTCGCAATACCTGTTCCACGATCTTTAGCAGCCTCTTCAATGGTCTGCAAGATCTCTGCTACATAAGGTATATGCTTCTCAGAAGCTACCTCTATGTTAAAATTGATCATCTTATATGTATTTTTTAACTATTATTTCTTGATCCTATATCGGGGTAAATAATTATATTATTTATCCAAATACGAAAAAACGTGCAAAATTACAGTTTTTTTCCGAATTATACAAATTTTAATGGATTTTTATGATGATTTACTCGCGATTTGCTATTGGATTTTTTTCCATGCAGCAGTCAGATAGACCACACGAGCAACTAGATGGGCAAAATATGCTATATATAAACCCTGAATACCTAACCACCAATAGGTAGCAAGATAACATGTCACAAAACCTAATGCCGCATAGATCATAGCATTACGAATCTGTTTGCCTGCTGTAGCACCAGCATACACACCGTCCCACATAAATGCCAAAGTAGAAACGATAGGCATAGCAATCAGCCAACCCGTATACTCCGCCAAACGAGACAATACAATCATATCATTGGTCATCGCAGAGTAACACGCATCCGACCCAAAAGTAAACAACAATGTGAACAACAAACCTACCCCTAAGGACCAAGCGAACAACAATCTTACCACCCGCCTTATAGCCTCATCGCCTGTCGCCTCAAGAGTATAGGCAACATTGCTACCATTCTCTAAACTGCGTTTACGCGCCCCCCACTCCTTACCTACAAGTGCTTCGCCAGCATAAGCAAAACCATCCACAAAATAAGAGAAGAGCATAAAGAGTTTCATCATAATCGTACTCACCGCCAACTCCACATCCCCATAATGAGACGCCAAAGAGGTGAAACCCACATACACCACCATAAAGCACAAGGAACGGACAAATAGATTAGCATTGAGCGACATAAATCGCTTCATCGCCTTATCGCCTAGTAACCCTTTCGCCTTATCGCCCAATAACCTTATCACTTCTTGCACAATCGCCTTGTACTTAATGAGGAAGATAATGAGCGCCAAGAACAAACCAGTAAATTGCGCCACCAATGTACCATATGCCACACCCAAAGCACCCAACGGCGTATAGACTGCCAGCACATAACTCACAACCATATTCACCACATTAACCACTATATCCGTAATCATCGGACTGACTGTATCTTGCATACCTATAAACCAGCCTTTGAATGCCATAAGCGATAAGGTTGCAGGAGCTGCCCATATGCGAATGAAAAAATATTGGCGTGCGAAAGCTGCTACTTCTGCCGAACAAGGTACAATCGCAAGCACAGCCGTGACAAACAACCACTGAATCAACCATAGTACCGCTGCACCTATCAACGCTATACTAACACTTTGAGTGAGAAGACGAGCACACTCTACCCCATCGCCACGACCATAGGCTTGAGCAGTCATACCACTAGTGCCGACACGCAGGAAACCAAAATTCCAATACAATAGGTCAAATAACATGGTTCCAATAGCGATACCACCTATATAGGTTGCATTAGCGATATGCCCCACAATAGCCGTATCCACTACGCCCACAAGAGGAATAGTGATATTAGCTAAAATGCTAGGAATTGCAAGGCGAAGTATTTGCGAGTTGAGCGATTTCATGGTGCAAAAGTACAAAAAAAAATGCACATACACAATGTATGCGCATTTTTTTAATATAAATACCCTAAATTAGCTATACAAGAAACGCTTGATACTACGCTTAGGAGTCTTCTCGAACTCTTTCTCTACCACCTCAATAGCAGCGATTTGGCTATAATTAGGCAATATCTTATTAACCTCTTTGCGGTTCTCCTCCATAAACTCGAAGATATTGCGACCCGCCAAGATTTTTTGTCCCGTTGGAGTAGTATCTGGGTAAATGAGAGCAACTAGTTTTTGGTCGCGTTGAACAACCACAGACTCTAGTACGAGTGGCAAACTATTAAGTTTATCCTCAATCTCCTCTGGGTAGATATTTTGTCCGCTAGGGCCGAGCAACATATTCTTGCTACGACCACGGAGGAAGAGGTTGCCATCCTTGTCAAGAATACCCAAATCACCTGTACGCATCCATCCATCCTCTGTGAAAGTCTCCTTGGTTGCTTGTTCGTTCTTATAGTAGCCCTTCATCACGTTCACGCCGTAAACTTGTACCTCACCCTCTTTGCGTTGAGGATCTTCCGAATCAATACGGATTTGCATACCAGGGATTGCTTTACCGCAAGAGCGATATGCGTACTTTTGCCAATCTTCGTAACTAATGAGTGGAGCGCACTCGGTCATACCATAACCCACGCAATACATAAAGTGCATATCCTTCATACAACTCTCCACCTCCTCGTTGAGAGCAGCACCACCAATAATGAGGTAACGCAATTTGCCACCAAAAGCTTGCAACAGACTGCCGCTCACTTTCTTATGCAACAAGTTCTTGATTCCAGGAGTCTTCCAAAGCACCTTCATCAATGGTTTATTGATCACTGGCAAC
>JAZQSZ010000040.1:0-7460 GCA_045630365.1 Paludibacteraceae bacterium
GGCAGTTCAAAAAGAACTTATCAACATTCGTAAGAAAGCTAACATCCCAGGTTTCCGTCCAGGTATGGCACCAAAGGGTATGTTGCAAAAGATGTACGGCAAGAGCATTCTCGCTGAGGTAATCAACAAGGTTATCGGCGAGGGTTTGAACAAGTACATCGAGGAGAACAACCTCAACCTTCTCGGCGATCCATTGCCAAACGAGGAACTGACCCCTCAAATGGATCTTGACAACCAAGACACTTTCGTATTTGCATTTGACATCGCCGTAGCTCCTGAGTTCGACGCGTTGCTCAACGGCAAGAACAAAATCACTAACTACACCATCACCGTTACCGATGAGATGGTGGACAACCAAGTGAAGAGCTACGCTCAACGCTTTGGCGAGTATGTACAAGCTGAGGTTGTAGAGGAAGGCGACGTAGTGAAGGGTCTTCTCACCGAGCAAAAGGAGAACGGTATCGTGAAAGAGAACGGTATGTTGACTCCAGCATATATGTCTGACAAAGAGCAAGCTAAGCTCTTCGCGGGCGCTAAGGTAGGTGATGTAATCACCTTCAATCCAACCAAAGCATACAGCAACTCCGTAGAGGTAAGCTCTATGCTCGGCATCAGCAAAGAGGAGGCAGAGGCATTGACATCTGACTTCACTTTCGAGCTCCAAGGTATCACCCGTCACCAAGCTGCTGCTATCGACGGCGAGCTCTTCGCTAAGGTTTATGGCGAGAACAACGTAGCTGACGAGGCTGACTTCCGCGCTCGCATCAAAGCTGAGATCGAGGAGAACATGGCTGAGGACGCTAAGTACAAATTCGGATTGGACGCTAAAGAGGCTGTGATGAAGAAAATGGCTAAGGTAGCATTCCCAGAGGCATTCTTGAAACGTTGGGTGAAAGCTACCAACGAGAAGATCACCGAGGAGGAACTCGAGAAAGATTTCCCAGCAATGCTCGATGAGCTCCGTTGGCACTTGGCAAAAGACCAATTGCTCAAGCACTTCAACATCCAAGTAGAGAAAGAGGATGTAGAAGCATATGCTAAGCAAGTGGCTAAGATGCAATTCATGCAATACGGTCTCATGCACGTAGAGGATAGCTACTTGGCTAACTACGCTGAGCAAATCCTCAAAGACGAGAAGCAACTCCGCGGCATCGTAGAGCGCGTAGCTGATAACAAGGTTTACGAGGCACTCAAGGGCGTAGCTAAGATCGAGGAGAAAGAGATTAGCCACGAGGATTTCGGTAAGTTGTTTGCGTAAGCACCTGTGGTGCGGTAATGGCGGCGTCCAGCCGCAGTATCGCACGCAACGCGTGAGTTAAGGCACTTCTTGCGGTAGCGGCTACTGCGTAGCGGTGACCCGCCAGAGGCGCAAAACTTCGCAAAGCGACACAACTTCGGCATAGCCGACAAAACAAAACAAAAGACATCGGTAGGAAACCTATTGATGTCTTTTGTATATTCCTCGCCTCTAATCTCTAAACTATAAGCACAAGGTGCAGTCCTTTTTTAAATAAAAAATCGCATAGCACTTGCACATATGCGATTTTTTGAGTACCTTTGCAGTCATAATCGCCTTAAATGTTTTATCATATGCGTTACACAATACCTATTGAACTTTGGATATACTCTGTAGACGATGAACTCCTATGGGAAGGATACTTCTATTATACAATCTCTGAAAGGAGAATTACAGAAATTGTCAATTTTATTCTTAATTGTGAAAATAAAGAATGCAAATTTAACAATATGCCAAAAAGAATACAGGAAAGTATCTTAAAGAAGGCAGATGAGATGTCTCGCAAAATCATACTAACAGAAAATATGCCTATAAAAAATTATCGAATCTATTTGCCTAAATACCTTATAGGTATTTTGTTTTTGTTGCCAGAAACCGTTTGGGATGAATTGAATTTAGATGGTTTATTCGAAAACTATGATGTAAAGTCCATTGATGAATTGTTTGATAAGGTAAAAGATCTTAAACTCTTCTCTGGGATTAATCTCCAAGAATGTTTATAAATATATATATCATTAGCTCTTTTATTAATATTCCCTTGGTGCTCCCGAAACTTGCAGCACGCCTATTCTGTCAAAATACCAACAATTAAATGACGGCTTGAAAATGCGACAAAAGTACGGGTTTATGCAAAAACATTTGCATATATCAAGGATTTTCACTACCTTTGCAGTCTAATTAACAGCAATAAAGAACTATGCGTATACACTTTATCGCTATAGGAGGCGCCGCCATGCACAATTTGGCCATGGCGGTGGCTACCAAAGCAGGATATGTCGTGACAGGGTCGGATGATGAGATATTCGACCCTGCGCGTACACATCTCGAGAAGGCAGGACTGCTGCCTAAAGAGATGGGATGGCATCCTGAGAATATAACCTCTGATATAGATGCTATTATTTTAGGTATGCACGCGCGCGAGGACAACCCAGAACTCGTTCGCGCACGCGAGTTGGGAATCAAGATCTACTCTTTCCCTGAATACCTATACGAACAAACCAAAGACAAGATCCGTATCGTAGTGGGTGGTAGCCACGGCAAGACCTCTACGACCTCTATGATCTTATATGTGCTCCAACGCCTGGGCATTGAGGCCGACTATATGGTGGGTGCACAGATTGAGGGCTTCGAGCGAATGGTACGCCTGTCGGACACCGCTAAGTATGCTGTCTTTGAAGGCGATGAGTACCTGACTTCCCCACTCGACTTGCGCTCTAAATTCCTATGGTATCACCCACATGTGGCGATACTCACGGGTATAGCATGGGACCATATCAATGTATTCCCTACTTTTGATGGATATGTGGACACTTTCCGTAAATTCGTGAATGGAATCGAGGAAAATGGCACATTCATCTACTACAAACATGACTCTAACTTGTGCGAGATAGCATCTCAAGCACGAACAGATATACAACAGTTCCCATACGAGGCCTACCAAGGCGATGTGCGTATGCGCATCTTCGGTCGCCACAACATGGAGAACCTACAAGCCGCAGCATTGGCCTGCGAACAGATTGGCGTCAAGAGAGAGGACTTCTACCGCGAGATTGCTACCTTTACTGGTGCAAGCAATCGACTGGAGTTCATCGATGAAATCGGCGATAATGTAGCATACAAAGACTTCGCTCACTCTCCAAGTAAACTCCGCGCTACGGTCAACGCCGTACGTGAGCACTATCCTGAGAAACAGCTGGTAGCGTGCATGGAACTACATACCTTCTCTAGTCTGATGGCAGACTTCTTGCCTCAGTATGAGGGATGTATGGAGAAAGCAGACAAAGCATTGGTGTATTTCAATCCTAAGGTGTTGGAGCACAAGAAACTGCCACCTATCTCCGCTGAGGAGGTGCGCAAGGCCTTTGGCACAGAAAATGTAGAGGTGTTTACCGATAGTCAACTGCTGCAAGCACGCTTGCGCGAGATTGAGTATAAGAACACCGCCCTGCTAATGATGAGTTCGGGTAACTTTGATGGTGTGAACGTCCCTGAGTTTGCCAAAGAATTGATCAGTTCGAACACAAACAACGACCAAGCAAAAAAAACACCTACTGAACTACCCTACACACACTGCCTAAACTGCGGGGCAGAACTTCAAGGTAAGTACTGCCATGTTTGTGGACAAGAGGCCACTAGCCAAACACCTTCGGTAGGCGCATTTATCGTGGAGTATGCTAACCACGCATTTATTTGGGATTCGAATTTCTTCAAAACCATTTGGAACCTGATTAGTCGCCCTGGTTATTTGACCAAAGAATTTATTGCAGGCAAGTTTGCATCGTACGAACATCCACTCAAACTCAATATGTTCTTGCTGTTTGTATTCATCACACTATTTGCCCTATTTACAGGTACAGATAGAATGAATCGTTCGATGTACAAGATGACCGAGAACGAGGTTGTGCAGGAACAAATCAAATTTGACTATCTACTAAAAAACGAACAACCAGACAAAGTACAAGCAAGTTCGCTTGATACAATAACACTGGTAGCGCCGCTGTTGTTGGCAGAACGCCATTCAAAAATAGTCCGCTGCATTGACACCATAGAGTGTACCAACGAGAAAGGTCTTGACAAATGGGTGGCAATCGTTCCGCAAGTGCTCATAGAAGATGATATATTTGTCATGGATGAGAGCGGCGACTATCGCATCAACCCTGAATCCAAAGTAGGTAATGCAGAATTGGAGTTATTCTATACACTATGTACAAAAATGATGGATATTATCAGCCGATATTTCCCATTATTCGTATTGTTTACGGCTCCGTTTTTGACCCTTGCTCTACGATTGGTACAACGCAAAAGTCGCCTACCACGCATCCATCATTTCATATTCTCATTGCACTATACGGCATTCCTAGAATTGCTAATGATATGCATATACTTGCTCTATCTAACCGTTTCACCACCTATAGAGTTGTTAAACTGGATTATGCTGATAGGATCTTGCTTGTATCTCACGATGGCCTTCCGCCGAGTTTATGAAACCCAAACTTGGACAGGAGCAGCACTCAAAGCCTTGCTTACAAGTTTAATTTATGTGCTCATCGGTCTGGTGATATTCTCAGGAATATTCATTGTATCCTGCTTCATTATAGCAGGCAATACAGAGATAAGTTGATAAAGATTGAATTATACTCATATGGACAAACAAACCAAACGCGATTATTTGTACATGCGCATGGCGCGTACATGGTCAGAAAATAGTTATTGCGTACGACGCAAAGTAGGTGCAATCTTGGTCAAAGACCAAATGATCATCTCCGACGGATACAACGGCACTCCTAGCGGATTTGAGAATATATGCGAGGAGAATAATGTGTCCAAACCTTATGTGCTTCACGCCGAAGCCAATGCCCTGACCAAAGTGGCACGCAGCAACAACAGTAGTGAGGGAGCCACCTTATACGTAACCGCTTCGCCATGTATGGAGTGCGCCAAACTCATCATCCAATCGGGTATCAAACGCGTGGTATATGGCGAGAAATACCGCATCATGGATGGTGTGGAACTCTTAGAGCGTGCCGGTGTGCAAGTAGAGTATATGCCAGATCAGGTTGAAAGTTGAAAGTCAAAGTAACTATACACCTTACACTAAAATATAAAAACTATGAAAAAGTATGTATTTCCTACTATTACAATCATCTGCCTCATGGTAGGCTTTTTGATTGGTAACGCCGTTTCTAACAAAGTAAACGCGCAACGTTTTTACATCCAAAACGGACAACTCTTCCAACAACCCGAGTCCAAGATAGACCAAGTATTGGGCCTTATTCAAGCGGGGTATGTCGATCCTATCAATGTGGATAGCATCACCGAAGAAGTGACCAAAGAAGTCATCAAACGCCTTGACCCCCACTCTGCTTACATCCCCAAAGAGGATCTAGAGATGGTGAATTCGGAACTTTCTGCCTCTTTCTCGGGCATTGGTATTCAGTTCTCCATTCAAAATGACACAGTACAAGTCGTCTCTGTCATCTCAGGCGGTCCATGCGAAGGTATGGGCGTGTTGGCAGGCGATAAGATTGTGATGGTCAATGACTCCAACTTCACGGGCAAAACCATCACCAACGAGAAAGTGATGCACGCCCTACGTGGTCCTAAAGGTACAGAAGTCAAGATTGGTATCGCACGCAGTGGTACAGACGAAGTGCTCGACTTTACCATCACTCGTGGCGATATCCCTGTACACTCAGTAGATGCCAAGTTCATCATCGAGGCCAAAGGCGAAAAGATTGGTTTTGTGCGCGTGAGTCGTTTTGCCGAAAAGACCTACGACGAGTTTATTGCTGCCCTCGCTACCCTCAAAGGACAAGGCGCAACCAGTTACATCCTCGACCTACGCGAGAACTCAGGTGGATATATGGATCAAGCCATCAAAATGGCGAATGAGTTTCTCTCTCGCGGCGATATGATTGTGTACTCCGAGGGTCGTGCTTATCCTCGCTATGAGGCACAAGCCAATGGTTCGGGTCGATTCCAACGCGAGAAACTGGTGGTGTTGATCGATAATTTTTCTGCATCAGCCAGCGAGATTGTAGCAGGCGCTATGCAAGATAATGACCGTGCCACGATTATTGGTCGTCGCAGTTTTGGCAAAGGATTGGTACAACAACAGATCCCTTTTGCAGATGGTAGCGCCATGCGATTGACCGTAGCTCGCTACTATACTCCATCGGGTCGTTGTATCCAAAAACCATACAAACTAGGCGAGCAAGAGGATTACGCCCAAGACTTGATTGATCGCTATGAGCACGGTGAGTTCTTCTCTGCAGATAGCGTACATTTTGCCGATTCCACCGTGTATTACACCAAGCAAGGTCGCCCTGTAAGAGGTGGCGGAGGTATTATGCCGGATGTGTTTGTAGGTCGCGACACGACCCTCTACACACCCTACTTCAATATCGTTTCTAACCGCGCATACACCTATCAGTTTGCATATCAATACACTAACAAACATCGCGCCGAACTCAGCAAGTACACCGACTGGCAATCGCTCGAGAAACATCTGCTCAAAGCCAACTGGGTACCAGAATTTGTGGCATATGCCAAGGAGAAAGGCGTAGAGCCAAATGAGAAAGAATTGGCCATCTCACGTCCTCTACTCGTGCGTATTGTAAATGCGTACATCGTGCGTAATATACTGAACGATGAAGGATTCTATCCGCTCTTTGAGCGAGATGATGATATAACTAAAAAAGCAATCGAAGTACTCAGTGAATAAGCGTTTACAAAAATTCCGGGAGTTTATCCAATACGATTTGTGGCGTCAGCCACATATGGAAATCCATGCTCCTAAGAAACGTTTGTTATACCGTTTCTTACAAACAATCATTCTAGTCGCTCGTGGATTCAAGGACCAGGTATTGGTGGTACGAGCCAACTCATTATCTTTTGCCCTGCTCTTCGCCTTTATTCCTATGTTGGCGTTGATATACGCCATTGCACGCGGGTTTGGTTTTGAAGAGACTGTACAACACACTATTTCTAGTAGTTTTCTAGCAGAAGCGAATGTAGCTCCTGTCTTACTAGAATGGATTGAGCGTTACTTAGAAACCGCTCGAGAAGGATTGTTCTTGGGTATCGGTTTGATCGTACTTATATGGGCAGTATATGCGTTCTTTAATATGCTCGAAAACTCCTTCAATAGCATTTGGAATGTCAAACAATCACGCTCATTTGCTCGCCGTATGACCAACTATGTGATGACACTACTACTAGTCCCAGTATTGGTGGTCGTAACATCGGGTATATCCATCTTCCTCAACTCCACAGAAATCTTAGCACCCGTATTGGATGGGATACTACCCATCCGCAAATTTATGTTGCGTTTTCTACCTTTTGTAGCGACGGCGGGCGTGTTCACATGGATATTCATTGCCATACCTAATACCAAGGTCAAATTCTCATCGGCTATTATTCCGGGTATCCTCATGGGATTGCT
>JAZQSZ010000041.1:0-3020 GCA_045630365.1 Paludibacteraceae bacterium
GTTACTTCTACTTATGATGATGTTACAGGCAAGGTGATTGAGGAGGTAGAGTACAATGATCGTAATAAACCAGTACGTATTCGCAGATACGAATGGAATGCTGATGGTACAAAAGCTAAACAGTATAATTATTTACCTAACGGCAAGTTATATTCAATAAAAATCTTCGAATATATTTTTTCAAAGGATTAACAACTTAAATGTTGCAGTCGGATATAAATATATTAATGGAGGAGTGTGTTTCGCACTTTGATTCCATTTCTTTATCAGAGATGGGGAGTGTGAAACTCATGAATCGTATAGATACTAAATATGTAGTGCCTCAAATATTGCTTCCATCCATTTTGGATGCAGCTAGAAGTGATTATTATGTGCAAGAGATTGACAATAAGCGTATAGCTACTTATGATACGATGTATTACGATACGCCTACTTTGGATATGTATCTTCGTCATCATAATCGTCAATTAGTTCGCCAAAAGATTCGTGTGAGACATTATTTGGATACTGAGCAAACTTTTTTGGAAATCAAACGTAAGAACAACAAGGGGCGTACCAAGAAGAAAAGAATTGTAGTTCCAGGATTTGATATCCACTCAGAAACCCTAGGCTGCACAAAAAAAGACACTTGGACGGTGGAGCAGTTTATTGGTCAAAAGAGTAATTATAAATGGGCAGAGTTAGTACCTCATCTACGAACGAAGTTTCATCGTATAACTTTGGTTAATAAAGCAATGACTGAGCGTCTGACCATTGATTTTGATCTTGCTTGGGATAATGTGATTACAAACGAAAGCAAAACGTATGATGGCTTGTCAATCATAGAACTTAAACAGGATGGACATATTCATTCGTTGATGACCAATATTATGTTAAATTTCCGTGTTCATCCTATGAAGATAAGTAAATATTGTATAGGTACGGTTCTTACAACATCCGGCTTGAAACATAATCGATTTAAAATAAAATTGCGAAGAATCAACAAAATATTAGTACGTAATAATCAATCATAATAATAAAAATGTATACCATGGCACAAATAGACTTTACTAATCCTACTTTGGAATTTTTGGAGAATGACCCATCTATAGCGGAGCGTTTTGGTGCAACAGATAGTATTTCGTATATGATGCATTCTATAGCGGATTGGCTGCATGTAAGCGAAAATCTAGTTACGATGCCGCTGATGTTTCTCTTCAACTTATTGATGACTTGGATAGTAATCTATTGTATATACTATCGTTTTGGTCGTCGTCGTGATTATTTCGTTATTTATATGCTATTTTCTAGCGGTATGTTTGTGCTGCTATGGTTGATGCAACTTTTGGATATCCAAACAGGTTTTGTGCTTGGTTTGTTTGCTATCTTTGGTATGCTGCGTTATCGAACAGAGACTGTATCTGTTCGTGAGATGAACTATCTATTCTTGACTATTGTTATCTCAGTTATTAATTCCTTGAGTCTCAAGGCAGATGGTTTAGCGTGGTACCTGTTGTTGTTCTCTAATCTCTCTATTATTCTTATGGCGTGGGGATTTGAGGCATGGCAGGCTCGCAAACGAATATCTACCAAGATTGTTTTGTACGAAAAGATAGATAATATCAAACCTGAGCGTCGTGCGGAACTTATAGCCGATCTTCGCGAGCGCACTGGTTTAGAGGTATTGGATGTAGAAATCGGTCATATTGATTTTCTTCGTGATGTGGCATATATCAAGATGACTTATCCGCTTGAGAAAGGTAAGATGGTCAATAGCATTGATCAAATAACTAAGTTTAAATGATGTCCATTTGCTCCAAATATCATCTGTGCTCATTGCTTTGCATTGCGCTTTTGCTGCTCATTGCTCCTGAGGTGAATGCTTGGGAGTACCATTCGTATGGTAGTACCACGGAGCAGAGTGTACAAATGCGCGTGAGTGTGGATTTGTCTAAGAGTTGGAAGAATGGTTTGTCCTTGAGTTTGTCCGAAGATGTGCGTGTGGATTTGTATAATCAGTTGTCTGGTGTCAACGCCAAGAGTGAGTTGGTAGATGCCACCCATGATTTAGCGTTTAGCAAGTCGTATACCACTCTTACATTGGCTTATTCACCGATCAAATATCTCAAACTAGATTTGGCATATACGCTTCGTCTGTTGGGTGACAAAGATTGGAGCGATTATAATGAGTACTTACGCCATCGTACGCAGTTCTCTTTGACGGGTAGTTATAGTACGCACTATGTTAAGTTCTCTTTGCGCGAGCGTCTGCTGTGTGATATACGAACAGATAGTGTCAATTTGCTTGAGAAACAGCAATACGAATGGTTGTTGCGCAGTCGTTTGGCGGCAGAGTTTTATGTGCCAGGTAAACCTGTGAAACCATATGTGTGGGTGGAGTTGGAGAATACGCTTAATGCGACAGAGTATCAACAAAGAGATGGACATCAGTATATTAGTCAAGTTCGTACACAGGCAGGCGTCAAATGGCGTTTGACTAGGAAGAGTAGTTTGGATTTCTACTACCGTTTTCAATACGGATATAATCGTGATATCAATATTACAAAACGAAAGGAACATATTCAATTGACGGAGGAGCGTTCCTATCTTCATGCAATAGGTGTGGCATATAATTTAGATTGGTAAATACTAATACAAAAAAATAAGTTTATGAAAAACATTCTACAATTTGCCTTCAAGGGCGAAAAGAGAGCCGCGTCATCTCTTATCAAGAGAGTGATGATGTTGGTAGTTGTCGTTTCGTTGGCCGTTTGTGCCAATGCGGGAACGTACAAGTATCTAGAGTTTACTAGCACATCGGGTAAAAAAACTGTGTTCGATGTGACTAATCTTACTCTTACAGTTAGTGGTAGTAATTTGCAGGTTACTAATGGCGATGGAACCGTTAATTTGACATTGGTTGATCTTGCATCTATGCAGTTCTCTACTACGAACACTACGACTGCGTTGGAGAACATCCTAAATGCTGATGCTGAAATCCAGGTGTCAACTATCACGGGTGTTTCTTTGGGTGTCTATCC